>CAYVPM010000176.1:0-6176 GCA_964453475.1 uncultured Saprospiraceae bacterium
GTAATTGGCGCAATCTTCCGCCGGCGCGTTCCCCAGCGGCGACATTTTGTCGGCATAGTCGAAGAAATCGATAAAGCCCTTCACCCCTTTGCCCGCCGTGGTCATGGTGGGCGATTGGCTGACGGTGTTTACCCGCACCTTTTTGGCATCGCCATAATGGTAGCCAAAGCTGCGGGCAAAAGATTCCAGCAGGGACTTTGATTCCGCCATTTCAGAATAATCGGGGAATACGCGCTGCGCTGCGATATATGTGAGGCCCACGATGCTGCCCCAATCGTTGATGGCATCCATTTTCCACATGGTCTGCATCATTTTATGGAATGAAATGGCGCTGACATCGAAGGTCTTTTGCATCCACTCGTAATTCAGGTCGGTGTAGGCTTTGCCTTTGCGGACGTTCACCGACATGCCAATGGAGTGCAGCACGAAATCGATTTTGCCGCCAAAATGCTCCATGCTTTTTTGAAACAGGTTTTCCATTTCTTCCAAGGAAGTGGCATCGGCGCCGATCACCGGGGCATTGCATTTTTCAGCAAGGTTGTTAATTTCCCCCATACGCATGGCTACAGGTGCGTTTGTCAGCACAATTTGAGCACCTTCTTCAACGCAGCGCTCAGCGACTTTCCAGGCGATGCTTTGGCTGTCCAAAGCGCCAAAAATGATTCCTTTTTTTCCAGCGAGAATATTTCCCATAAAATTTGAATTGGCCAAAACCCCAGTTTCGGCATGTTGGTTTGATTGTTTTGCCCTAAGATACAGAAAGGCTGGCCGGTTCTGGGGCGCCGGCATGTTGAGTACGGTGCGAAGATACGCGAGTTTTGGGTTTTGTTGCTTGCTGGCAAATTGGTTTGAACCATTCCAGGATGGCCAAATTTATGGGAAGGGAGACTTGCGCGATTGTAAAACAGTTGGCTAAAGTTTCAGCCACTTTGCTGCATAAATTTTCTTTCCTGAATGTACTAGGGGTCAATAACAGCACATCAAATGGGAGGTGATAAAAATGTAACTAATTTATTGAATTGTGTAACAGCATTGAAAACCAGTAACAACATCTTTGTAACAATCTAGCCGTTGGCTATTTTTTCAACAAAAGAGATACCATGAATAACTTTTTAAGAGGAATACTGTCCGGTGCAGGCGCAATGAAATTTGGAGGGGGCTGCCTTAGCACCATTGTAATATTTATTATTTTATGGATTGTACTTGGGCAGTGTAACTAGTGTCTTTCCATACGTCTGCTTCGGGCGGACTAAGGCTTATTCCCAAACTAAGCATACTGCTGATATCTGCCTCATGGAGGTCATAATATGGTGAATTGTTCACCATTGTAGACCCACAAATTGTAAACTCAAAAATATTTTCGAAAAATTGATTGGCGCCTGCAATTGCTACTTCGGCCTCGGCAAGTGGATTATTTGAGGGACCATTGTTTTGCAACCCATATACACAAACTGGAATCCTGGGCACAAGAATACCAGAAACGGAGACGTTGCCCGAAAAATGCTGCTTTTGTTGAACCAAGGCGCTAATTGGAACATAGGGTGTTCCGCATATCAAATTACAAATAGAATACTGTATTTTTCTTACACGCCCTAATTTTCATTCCCTACCACCCTTTGACTAATCGCCGCCCGCGACTGAATTGCCCGCTCGTATTTCGGATCGAGTGCCAGCGCCTGATTCACATCAGCAAGCGCTTCCTTGAAAGCGCCCGTGCTGTAATAGCTGTTGGCGCGGTTGGTCAGGATCATAGGCTTTATTCCGGGCGCTGCAATATTGAGGGCAGCCGAATAGTCGGCCAGGGACGCTTTGAAATTTTTATCGTTGTAGTGCAGCAGTCCTCTGTTCACCAGCGCCTCCACGTAATTGGGATTCAGTTCAATGGCCTTGCCATAGTCGCTGATGGCCTGGGCAGGATTTCCACTGCGGTCGTTGGCGAAAGCCCTGAAATACCAGGTTTCGGGCGCTTTCGGCTCCAATTCGAGGCTGCGGCTGAGGTCAGGCAGGGCTTCTGAGAAGCGGCTGAGCATGGCCAGGCATTTTCCCCGGTTGAAATACAGCTTTGGCGTCACGATGCCCGCTTCAATAGCTTTGGTAAAATCGCCCAGCGCTTCCGGAATTTTGTTCACATTGAGGTAGGCTTGCCCGCGACCGTTGTAGGCCTCCACGTAGGTTTTGTCCAATTCCAGGGCTTTGGAGTAATGGTCGATGCTTTTTTCAAATTTGGTGGCCAGCAGTTCGCTGTAGCCCAAATTACACTGGCAAAGCGCGGCATCGGGTGTTTTGTCCACGCAATTTTTAAACAGCGCCGTACCGTTTTTCCAGACCATGGACTGCTTCATGGTTTGTACAGCAAAGAGCACGGCAATGGCCGACAAAAGGCCATAGCGCACCATGGGCCATTTTATTTTTTCCACCAAAAGCATGAGCAAGAGGAAAATGCCGAGGCTGGGCAGGTAGGCATAGCGGTCGTTGCGCATCTCAGCAGTGCCTACGGAAACAATTGGAAGCATCAGGCAGAGCGGCAACACGTACATACCAATGCCCAGGATGGTTTCACGCTGCCGGTGCCAGTTTTTAATGATCCACCAGGCCAATACCAACAGGGCAGGCACGGCCAGGTAGTAATCAGCCCTCCAGGCGCCGTCCAGCTTTGAGAACGGATATAAAATGCTGTAATCAAAGGGCAATAGCAATTTGACCGGATAGAAAAACAGCGTCTGGCTCACCATAAAAACGCGGTCTACAGCCGTAAAGGAGGCCATTCCGCCGATGTCGTGCCCTTCTGCCGAACGGGTGAGAAAGGTCAGTACGATCAAGCCGGCACTTATAAGGAAAAAAGGCCATTTGCTAAGGAAAGTATGGAAGTTGAGCTTCCCATTGCGCCACCAATCCAGCGCCACCAGCATCAGGGGCAAAGTTGCAGCCGCCGATTTTGACATCCCGGCCATGAGAAAGGTCAACAAAGCCAGCCAGTAATACTTGCTCCCTTTGCCTTCCAGGAACGACCAGAAAACGTGCAAGGTGACCAAGTAAAAACAGGAGAACATCAATGTGCTCAACGCTGAAACCCAACTCACCGCCTCAGCCAGCATCGGGTGTACGCCAAACATGAGCGCCACAAAAAAAGCGGCCCAGGTTCTGTGTTGGATGCGCAACACCAGCTTGTAGGCCAGTACCACGTTCAGCAAGTGAACCAGCAAACCCGCCACATGGAAAGCGCCCGCCTTTTCCCCGAATACCTGATAAATAAAAGTGTACAACAAGCTGGTCATGGGCACGTACATCCCGACAAGTTGTTCGCCAAATATGCCTTTGAAGCTGGGGTTTTTCAGGTTTTGATTGTACCAGATTGATTTGTCGTCGTCAAATGCTACAAAGTCGTTGCCCAGGGAGCCGTAATAAACAGCTGCCGTGGCGGCGAGCAAAGCTACAATAGGCAGCCAGGCATGGTCAAAAAAAGACAGCCCGCTGCCAGCAGGCCTCACTGTGGCTTTCGCGGCATCTGCTTGCTGCGCCGGCTTTGTTGCTTGCTGCGCGACAGACGCCTGTGTTTTTTTCTTTTTAGACATTATTTCGCTTTTTTAGGCGTATTCGGCTCCTCATAATCAATTTTCCCGCCCCACATCCGCATTTGGCCCAGCACCCATTGTTGGCGTTTGCGCACATCGGCAGAGGGGTTGTCCACCTTGTAAACCAATGGATTGGGCAGCACCGAGGCCAACAGTGCTGCTTCCTGCCGATTGAGGTCCTTGGCAGCTTTTCCGAAAAAGTGCCGGGCTGCCGCCTCAGCCCCGTAAATGCCGTCGCCAAATTCGATGCTGTTGAGGTAAGTCGTCATAATGCGCTCTTTACTCCAGATGGTTTCGATCAGAAACGTGAAATACACTTCGAAACCTTTGCGCAGCCAGGACCGGCTGGGCCAAAGGAACACGTTTTTGGCTGTTTGCTGGCTGATGGTGCTGGCGCCTTTTTTGCGTTTGTGGGTTTTGTTGAATTTGTAGGCTTTTTCTATCGCTTCAAAATCGAAGCCTTCATGTTCCAGAAAATCCTGGTCTTCAGCACATACCACAGCCAGTTGCAAGTGCGGGGAAAGCTCCTTGAATGAAACCCAATCGTGCCGCAAGCGCACGTCGCGCTCCGCATCCCAGGATTGTTCCCAACAACGCTTGAGCATCAAAGGTGTGATAGGCACGGGCAAAAATGCGTAAAGCAGTGTCAGGCCAATGCTGATGCCGAAAAACCACAAGGCCAGCTTGAAGAGCAAGCGCCTGAAATACCGCCCCCATTGAAGCCTCCCAAAAGCATCTTGTGGGACGGTTCGGTACCAACGTCGGAGTATGCGCGCAAAAAAATTCAAGCTATTTCTTTTAAGGTAAATACTAGACAACGGGCAAGAAACGCAGTTTCAGCACAAAAACCCAAAAAATTCTGACGACAAAATACGCCCCATCGTTTCCCTGGCAAAATTAGGAGTCCTTTTTTCCACATTCAGAAATATTTTAACTGATGGCCGCGTTTTTTTCCTGAACTTCGTTCCAGTGTTTAGTGCTGTTAATTTAAAGTGACTATACCAATTTACACACGAAACTGGGTATAGTTGTATAATTTAATCTGATGAAGCAAAAAAAGAAACCTGTGGCGCTGAGCAGCGCCCTTGAGCAATTAGCCGCAGAAGGCTACCATATTGCAGATAAGCACGATTTTTTTGAAAAACCTGAAGCATCGTCAGCGGCTACAGAAGACTGGAAACTGGACCTCGTCCAACCCGCAAAAGAAGATGGCCGCAATGCCATGGTCATCGCTGTTTCCAGTGCCAGCCGACGCATAAAATTGGTGTTTGTTGAGTATTTTCTCTCCATGTCCGACTTCTGGCCCACAGATTTATTGCAAAAACTTTTTCCAAAAAGCAAACAGTAAAGCGATTCCGTTGTTTTTTCGCGTATGCAACGACAAGCCGAAGCTCCGATCCCATCCCAATACGGTCTTTTTACCATGCTGGCATACGCTGACAAAGCATCAGATCGAATGCCCCATATCGCTATGTTGGCCGAAGGCTTCGACCCTTCGAAGCCTGTTCCGGTCCGCATCCACTCTGAATGCATGACTGGTGATGTCTTCGGGTCGCGCCGCTGCGATTGCGGGGAGCAACTGGAAGCGTCCCTGCGCATTGCTGCCGAAAAAGGAGGTGTCGTAATTTACCTGCGCCAGGAGGGGCGCGGCATCGGCCTGATCAACAAATTGAAAGCTTACAAACTACAGGATGTGGGCCTGAACACAGCAGAGGCGAACACCCACCTCGGATTTGATGTGGATGCACGCCAATACGATGCCGCTGTCAGCATGCTGCAAGACATGGGGATTCAGGAAATCGAGTTGATCACAAACAATCCTGCCAAAGTGGAAGCCATGCGGCGCTCGCCTGTAAAAGTTATTGGCCGCATTCCAATTGTGATTGCCCCGCAAGCAGACAGCCGTGATTACCTGGAAACCAAAAAGAATTTGATGGGCCACTTTCTCGATTTGTGAGGCCTATTCAGCTGCTTTTTGGCCTCTGACATAGGTGGAATACAGATAAATATCCGCCCGCACATCCCCAAGTAAGTTGTGTATCAAAGGAGAAACATCCTCCCATTTCAAACCTCCAACGCCAGTAGCGAGGCGTGGCAGGGCCACACTTTTTAAGCCCTCGGTTTCAATTATTTTTTTCAAGGCGTGCAGGGCATGGTTTACATTGGGCAAAGTTGCCCCTTTCGGATGCCCGCTATGCCCTTTCCCCTCAGACGGATCTTGGGTCATTAAATTGATGATGCGCGTTTTATGCACGCCGCTCCAAATCCAGGCATTGCCCGGTTCGGGGTTCTCCAACCGGCAGTAATGCTTAAAATCCTCATACATGGAAGGATGTTCTTTGCGCAAACTCAATGCCAATCCGCTGTCGAAATGGTCGAATGGCGCAACACCATGTGCAATGGCTTCAGCATTCGAAAGCAAAATATCGCCGCTTACTTCTTTAATCATTAGTAACTGGTTAGCCTCCGGCGACCCGATACTCTGGGATACCGCCAGATAACGCGGTATAAAGTTCATTGAAAGGATTGAATTGGAGTTTTCGGACAGTAGATGTAGTCGGTAACTAACAATGCTCAATTTTTGGCAACAAGGAATGTACAGAA
>CAYVPM010000177.1:0-1741 GCA_964453475.1 uncultured Saprospiraceae bacterium
CGGGCTCGTTGGGCAGCGGCCAAAAGTGCGCGACATTACAGGTGTGGCTAAAATGCTGCCCCTCGACGCTTATGGAATGCCGGCAATGAGCATCGGCTTTATTATTGAGCCGGAGCAAGCTGTTGTGTTGCGCGGGCCGCGCCTGGCCGCCATTGTCAAGCAGTTCGTGAACGATGTTTTGTGGCCGGAACTGGATTTTTTGGTCGTCGACCTTCCCCCAGGTACTGGAGATGTGCAGTTGACTTTGGTTCAAACCGTGCCAGTGACGGGCGTGGTGCTGGTAACAACCCCACAGGAAGTTGCGCTGGCCGACGCGATAAAAGCCATGAATATGTTTATGATGGAATCCATCAACGTGCCAATACTGGGCGTTGTGGAAAACATGGCCTGGTTCACACCAGCAGAACTGCCTGAAAACAAATACTATATCTTCGGGCAAGGTGGTGGAAAAAAATTGGCTCTGGAAAGCAAATCCGTGCTGCTGGGCCAAATCCCGATCGTGCAGGGTATCCGGGAAGGTGGCGACACGGGCAAGCCGGCCATTTTGCAAACGGACAACCCGGTAGTTGCTGCGGCATTTGAAACCGTGGCAAAAAACACTTTGCGACAAGTTGGAATGTTACAGGCTTAGCGCCTATTCCTTTTTCTTGAATCGGTAAGAATACAAATCGGGTTCCCCTTCGTAGTACCCATCCAATGAGAGGGAGTTGTAGGCATTTTGAATGGCTTCTATGGCTTCTGCGGTTGTCGTGACGCGGTTTCCGTTCACGCTGGAAATAATAAACCCGGGCTGCATGTTTGTTTCATACACTACGCTTCCGCGCCGAACGCTGACGACAATGGAACCCTGAATCCGCAGTTTCTGCCTTTCCTCTTTGCTCAGGTCGCGCAGTGAAATGCCCAATTCAGTTTCCAATTCGTTGCCCTGAACACGGGAAACACCGGTAGAATTATTCCCGTCTTTAAGCAAAATACGGTTGCGCGTTTTTTTGCCGTTGTGCCAATACTCCAGGTACACAGACTCACCCGGTCGGAAACGCCCCACATACTCTTGCAATTCGGAGGTGCTGCGCACTTTGGAACCGTTGACACTGATAATCACATCGCCAATTTCGAGCTTGGCATCTGCGGCGGCTCCCCCGCTGGCAATGCGGTTTATCAAGGCGCCTTCTGCATTGGGAAGGTTAAGCTCCCGGGCGGTCTCCGCATCCAGGTCTTGAATGCTAACACCCAGGAAGGCCCGTTGAACGAACCCAAATTCCCGCAGGTCGCGGATAATCTTTTGCACCAGATTGGAAGGCACTGCAAAAGAATAACCCTCATAACTCCCTGATTCTGTAATAATTGCAGTATTTACACCGATCAGTTCCCCCGCCGTGTTCACCAATGCCCCGCCGCTGTTAACGGGGTTGACAGCAGCATCGGTTTGGATACATGATTCAATGCTGGCGCCGCCGCCGAGGATATTGATGTTTCGGCCCTTCGCACTGATAATCCCTGCCGTTACGGTACTTTCCAAATTGAATGGGTTGCCGACGGCGAGCACCCACTCCCCTACCCGAACTGAATCGCTATTGCCAAAAACAACGAAGGGTAAATTTTCTTCGTCAATCTTAAGCAAAGCAATATCGGTAGATGCGTCCGAGCCGACCAGTCGGGCCTTGTACTCCCGCTTGTCAGACATCGTCACCTTGATATCAGTGCTGCGGTCAACCACATGGTGGTTGGTGACCAGGTAGCC
>CAYVPM010000177.1:1751-6167 GCA_964453475.1 uncultured Saprospiraceae bacterium
GTCAGAATGACGCCAGAGCCGGAAGAACCCGTGAGCGAGCCGCCGCTGAACAAGCCACCACCGGTTTCAAGCAAGGCGCGAATATTCACCACTGCGGGTGTCGCCATTTCAGCCGCATCAATGAAATTGGTTGGAGAAGCCGAATTGAAATTTCCGTTTGTACGGGAGTTGAAAAGCTTGTCAACCAGTGCGGCATAACGCGTTTCACCCCCCTCATTCGCCCATACCACTTTGGTGGAGCGCACAAATTGGCTGTAAATAAAAACGGAGAGCAGGGAGCTCGCCATACAGAGGCCGAATAACAAAAAGTATTTTCTCATAGTTACATTTAAAACTAAACTGAGAACGATGGAGCATTGTTCTTTATTCTCACAAAGACTGCAATAGCGTACGGTAGGTTGTATCAAATTACAAAAACCAAGCCGAAGTGATGCAGCCCATCCTGGCTGTTATGCCTTACTTTTGCGGAACAAACTGCTAAAACATGAAATTTTGGAAATATCAGGGCGCCGGCAATGATTTTGTGATGCTTGATCAGCGACAAGATCAGGATGTAATGCGCAGCGATACGGCGTACATCGAAAAGCTGTGCGATCGCAGGTTCGGAATTGGCGCCGATGGGCTTATCCTGTTGCAGAACCTCGATGGCTATGATTTTGAAATGGTGTATTTCAACTCGGATGGCCGGGAGAGTAGCATGTGTGGCAACGGAGGGCGCTGCATCGCCGCTTTTGCCAGGGATTTGGGCATTATCGGCAACACATGCCGTTTTTGGGCAATTGACGGGGAACACGAGGCCAAGGTTTCTCCGACAGCTATTCCAAATGAAGCCTGGGTAGAGCTCAAAATGACCGATGTTCAAAACGTGCTTGTCCAAGGCAATACCTACCAATTAAATACTGGCTCGCCGCATTATGTCAGGTTCGAAGACGCGGTAGAAAGCCTGGACATGATGGCGGAAGGAAAGGCTGTGCGCTATTCAGATGCTTTTAAGCAAGAAGGAATCAATGTGAACATCGTATGTGACAATCCGGCCAAAACACGCGAAAACGGCCTTTTTATCAGGACCTACGAACGCGGGGTAGAAGCAGAAACATTCGCTTGTGGCACCGGGGTGACTGCAGCCGCCATTGCAACTTATTTTCAGAAAAATTATCCGCCAGGCGCGTATGAAATACCGGTGGAGGCTAAAGGCGGGTCACTTTCAGTGCGTTTCAATGCGCAGGCAGGCGGCTTGTTTACCGATATTTGGCTTTGCGGGCCGGCGGCTTTCGTTTTTGAAGGCAATATCAATTCTGGCAGCGCAAAGTGATTGGCCCGGCTTTTATTTCATTGCTCATATTGCCAGCCCGGTCGCGGATCCTGATGAAATAAAAGAGGGTGTCAAATTGTAAGGTGTCGGGAACATTATCGCAAGCGCGTTTTATTCCCTGGTTATCGACGAAAATGCAACAACTGGTGGGGACAATGATCGAGATTTCTCCAGATATGCCATTGCTGGCGCCTTGTGGCTCCACATAAGGCAGTTGGTATTCAAATTTGGAGAACGAATCGCGATCGTCGCGCACAAAGACACTGGGAGTGGATACATTGTTCGGAAAACCCAGGTCTCCATCGCCATCGGTATAGGAAAACATAATGGCGAGGCTGTCACCTTTGGCTTTGCCCTGCTTGAGCACATTTTTGGAAAGGCCCATAAATTCGATGACCGGTTCCTTTGGGTAATCTGGAGGCTTTACACAGAATTGGGCGCTTAGGAAGACTAATATCAAGAGCAGCAGTGTCGGTGTGATATACTTTTTCATGTAGTATCTGTATTTTGTTCAAAAGTACGGCGGAATGGAGCAAACTCCAAAAAACAGCTGAACATCAACCATGCAAACTTCGCAACGCGCAGAAATATTGCCCCTGTTGGCCGATTTGAACGCATCGAACTTCGATGCGGTGGCAGCGCGTGTTTTTCAATACCAGAAAGCGCATAACGCGCTGTATGCCAAATATTTAAGCCTATTGGGCGACAAAAAGGAGCGGCCATTCCTGCCCATTTCATTTTTCAAGAACCACATAATCAGCAGCGGCCAATGGGAGCCCGAAACGGTCTACAAAAGCAGCGGCACAACGGGACAGATACCTTCCCAGCATTTTGTCCGGTCCATTGATTTATACCTAAACAATGCCCGGCGTGGCTTTACGGCTGTTTATGGCGACCCTTCAGAATGGTGTTTTTTGGCTTTATTGCCCAATTACCTCGAACGGGGTCATTCCTCGCTGGTGGCCATGGCCAACCACTTCATTCATTTGTCGCCATACCCGGAAAGCGGATTTTTCTTGCACGATTTTGAAAAATTGCGCAACTGCATACTTAGCTGTCAGTCAAAGGGTTGCAAGACCATTTTGCTCGGGGTGAGCTTTGCCCTGCTCGATTTCGCGGAGCGCTTCCCGATGGATTTATCCGGCATAACCATAATGGAGACCGGAGGCATGAAGGGGAAACGCCGGGAAATGACCCGAACCGAGCTGCACGAAAGCCTGCAACAATCCTTCAACGTTGATTTGATTCATTCTGAATACGGTATGACGGAGCTGTTCTCGCAGGCTTACGCGCAAGGAGGTACTATCTTCGCGCCAAGCCCCAGCATGCGGGTAATCGCTACCGAAGTCACTGATCCTTTCTGCCCCGTAGCGCCAGGACGCAGCGGAGTGCTTAATTTCACCGACCTGGCCAACCTCGACACCCTGAGTTTTATCCAGACGGAAGATCTGGGGCGCGTGTTTGAAGATGGCAGTTTCGAGGTGCTCGGGAGGCTGGATGCCGCGGAAATGCGGGGTTGCAATCTTTTGACGGTGGACGGTAGACGGTGGACGGTTTGCACAACATTACGGCAATTATGGGGCTGTGTTTTCCAGCCGATAAATTCAATAGAAATCTCAAATCTAGCCAAGGGGCTGAAAAACCCAATATTAAGGAATAATACAAGTGCTGTGCAAACCGTCAACCGTCAACCGTCCACCGTATAAAAAATGTCACTACTGATTAGAAACATTCATACCCTGGTACAAGCAGAAACCCAGCGCCGCAGCATTGTGGAAGGCGCTGACATGGCAAAGCTGCCATACCTCAACAATGCATACCTGTTGGCTGAAAATGGCCGCATTGCCGCGTTTGGTCCCATGTCGGAATGCCCGGAACGGGCAGATACCGTGCTGGATGCCACTGGCCGCATGGTATTCCCGAGTTGGTGCGATTCCCACACGCACATTGTTTTCGCAGCCACCAGGGAGGAGGAATTTTTGTCAAGGCTGAAAGGGCATACCTATGAAGAAATTGCCCAGGCTGGCGGCGGCATTTTAAACTCCGCCAAAAAATTGCAGGCAATGTCGGAAGATGCGTTGTTTGAAGGCGCCTGGGGGCGCTTGCAAGAAGTAATCAGCTATGGTACAGGCGCAATTGAAGTAAAAAGCGGGTATGGATTGACCCTGGAAAGTGAATTGAAAATGCTGCGTGTGGTGCGGCGTTTGAAGGAACACAGCCCGATACCGATAAAAGCGACTTTTTTAGGCGCCCATGCGGTGCCGATGGAATACAAAGACCGGCGGCAACACTATATTGAGTTGATTGTCAATGAAATGCTGCCCAAGGTAGCAGGCGAGGGCCTGGCCGATTATTGCGATGTTTTTTGTGACAAAGGATTTTTTACGCCCGAAGAAACCGATCAAATTTTAAAAGCAGGCTGGAAATATGGGTTGAAGCCCAAAATCCACGCCAATGAGCTGGGCATAACAGGCGGGGTGCAGGTGGGCGTTGCGAACCATGCTATTTCTGTCGATCACCTGGAGCATACCAGCGCTGTAGAAATTGAAGTGCTCAGGAACAGCAAAACCATCCCTACTTTGCTGCCTTCCTGTTCCTTTTTCCTTGGCATCCCATTCGCTGCTGCCCGCGACATGATAACAGCGGGACTGCCGGTTGCCTTGGCCACGGACTACAACCCGGGTTCATCGCCATCCGGGAACATGCCCTTCGTGGTGGCGCTTGCCTGTATCAAAATGAAGCTCTTGCCAGAGGAAGCTATCAACGCCGCGACGCTCAATGGCGCAAGGGCGATGGAACTGGAGGGAGAAGTTGGGACTATTGCTGTCGGCAAAATGGCAAATTTCTTTATTTCCAAACCAATGATCTCGCTTGCATTGCTTCCATACAGCTTTGGCAGCAACCTTGTGGAAACGGTAGTATTGAACGGGATGGCGGTGGCGAACTGAGTTTTTGCGGCAATAA
This sequence comes from uncultured Saprospiraceae bacterium, assembly GCA_964453475.1. Classification (GTDB taxonomy): domain Bacteria; phylum Bacteroidota; class Bacteroidia; order Chitinophagales; family Saprospiraceae; genus M3007. Next base: position 6,028 of record CAYVPM010000177.1, read on the forward strand.
AGAGCGTTAACAATTCGTTCGGGCGCATCCTGTGTTAGCAACTTGGCATGTTAATATACAACTTTTGTTCCACTGGAAATAACCCAGCAACGCGGTTATTGCCTAATTTTGCGGCCATTGTGCTGGAAATCCAGCTCAAA
>CAYVPM010000178.1:0-6160 GCA_964453475.1 uncultured Saprospiraceae bacterium
CCTTCTTCTGTCAAGCTACTGAGCGTGTATTGAACAGTGGATGCACATCCATCGAAATCTACGACTGTTACAGTCTTGATATTTCCAGTTGTGTCAATCGAAATAGCATACGGTTCAACGCCTCCCGTTACTATAAGCGCTTCATTTACGATGCTGACGTTTATGGTATCGAGCAAGCAGCAAACGTCCGGATTTCCATTGCCTGAAGGTGCACCATTTGGATAATAGAGGTCTATGATGGACTGCAGGATATTAGACCGCTGCTGGGCTTCGACTTCATCATAAGTCAGTGACTTCAGGTAATGCCATCCAACCCCGTAATCAGGATGGTCTGTTGGGCCATCACTGTAAAGATTAGGATATACAGACAGGGCGTAATTGACGAATGCTGCGTTGTCTTCCGGAATTAGGTCGAAATAGTTTTGCAGCCTGTTGTAGATCGTAAGCGAAGGCTGAACGCCGATCTGAACCAATGTATCTTGTACCGCAATTGGATTCTTCGGAAGTATACCAAAAACATGGAATAATGGACGCAGGTCTGCTTGTGCGGCAACGGACATTCTGACGATTCTGCCATCATTATCCTGATCATTGATGCCATGGTTAATCCCATTCTCAAAATCAATAAATTCCTGTTTCCAGAAGTTTCTGAGTGGGCACCATCCAAGTAAATTTACAAGCTCAAAATAGTGCCCGTACCCCCTGTGCTGGTAACGCACTTCGTCCATTGTCGTGTTTGAAATATTCCTTTCCGAACCAAATGTATTAGAAACCATTCGGTGGGCAATGGTCTTGTCAATATCAAATGTATTGGGAACGAAGCTGTAATGCACCGCTTCATTCAAGTCCTGGTTCAGGCCATAATTCATAGCCATGATGTATGGAAAATTCACTAAGGCCTCCTCTTCCCCCGCGAATTTGGACATCGCCAATGCATGCCCGGTTTCATGGAAATTCACCTCATCGTCAGGTCCCGGTCCATTTAAAAAATAAGCCGGCCCAGGTATATCCGTATAGTTCAGCGGTGTGTTCGACATCGGGTAACCGATTGAATAAGCACCAAACCTGATATCCAGATCAGCGATCATATACATATTGTGTTTGTCGGGAATGATCTGTCTGGCTAAAATGGAATTGACACCGCGTACAGCCGACTCCCAATCCACCATCGCTTGTTTGAGATTATATTGACCAGGAACAATGGAATGTTTGGGAATGGTGAACATTACATTGTCCGTTTCAAATACAGCCCATGGGCCGGGTTTGCTTAGTTCTGCATTGAAGTCAGGTGTTTCATAAAAAGATTTCAGCGAAAAGAAGGGGGCTTGAACACCGTTGTTCAGGCTGACCTGGACAATACCGTCATTGGCGCCATAAGGAACAAGGATCGAGATTGCACCTCCAAGCGGATTAAAGACCTCAACGGTCGTGGACTCGATGGGAAACCTTCTCGATATCCTGTCCAATCGCCTAAATGCAGTCCTGTCGGTCAGATCCCAATCATGAGAACCCACCCTTATCCAATAGTCTTGGCCCACCAGGCTATCGGGCACCGTAACGCTGACGACACTTCCAGGAGACAAGTACAGGCCGGTAGGTCGAAGGGCGTGCGCCATTCTTTCCTGATTAATATCGTAGTATGGATTCATCCCATCCGGGTCTTCAAAATTTGCCCGGATCAGTACTGAATTGCTTACGGATGAATCTGCCGGGGGGGCAACATATCCAGGGAAAACGACGCAGGAATTGAACTTCCAGCCATTAATGTGCTGCGGATAATCTGCGTAAACCTCCGGGGTGAATATATGATCGAAAATTCCTTGCTGAAGTGCAATCATAGCCCGTTCCATTTCCAGGCCGGGAGCGGCTGCGATGTTTTTGGAAAAGCCGTTTTGCGTGTTAGGGGTTGTGAACAGCGCCCCAATTTGAGTATCATAATCTTCAACCACGGTTTTGCTAAGCAATATGATAGACTCAGTTTCGGCCAGACACCCCGCGAATTGTACGAAGGTGTTTCTAATCAGTATCAGTTCGCTGGCGTTCAGCGTGGATGTTCCATTGATGTGTGCATGAAGATCATTCAGTGCATTCAGTGTCATGGTACAAGCACTCGGACAACTGGCAACTACTTCGGCGTAATTACCAATGTCATCAGCGCCACTGGAAACAAGGATTTCGTTCACATAAAGCTTGTACCCGCCTGGAGCAAAAATGCCGTCTCCGTACGTATCATAAATCTCAAAGAAAAAGCAACCATCAGCAAGAACGCAGCTACTGTCTGCGTAGATAGTGTTGTTTTGGTAAGCACCGCCCTGGCCGCCTTGCATGACTATTGTGCCTGCTAAATCGGTCAAAGTCCAATAGGTTTCGTATCCATAAGGATCGGTAGCAATTTCTACCCTGACTTCTACTTTATTCGCGTCACATTGGGCAAAGCCGTAGCCAGTAAAAAGCGCCAAAAGAGAACTGATTAATAATGTTTTTTTCATTTATTCTTTTATTAATTATTGTATAGAACGCCGTTTATGAAAAATTTCCCTCATCCTTTCAAGCCCACAAGCCTTCCCGGGCAAATCTCAGTCCCATGCTCCACAGTCTGCCAGGGAAATCCACCCATCCGACAGGCTTCACCCGGCGCTTCAGCCCCGAAATGCCTAAAAACTGCGTTTGTATGACATTGCCTGCCCTTGGGCACCCAAAATAGGCAAAACACTCCAAAGGGTAAAAAAAACTTGCTTCATCATCGTTTTATTGCTCCTTCGGCAATCACTTCGTAACCATATTGAGGTCTTTTTTTACTTTTTCAACTTACTCCCGGAGCCGGTCGTATTCATTTTTTTGCTCCTCGGATAGTTTACTTACATCATACGCCAGGTTAATAGCCTCGCTGGGATCATTTAGCAGGTCATACATCTCAAATTGAGGAGCGGCTTTTCCGTCACGGCTTTTTCCTGGAGTGCTGGCATCGTAGTATTCAGCAAACTTGTATCGCTTCTCACAGATGCTCACAATATGGTTTGGCGGTACTGGATAGGGTCCAGTACTCTGGCCCGATTGAAAATCGTCGTAAGTAAATATAATATAATCCTGTACCGGATCTACCGATTCACCGGTTATCAACGTAGCGTAATTGATTCCCTGCCAGTTCGTGTTGAGCAATGCTGAATTTGCAGGCAAAAAAAGATTCGCAAGGGTAGGCAGGAAGTCGACATGCGATACAAGTGTAATAACCACGACTTGATCTGACAGTTGGTCAAAAAGTTCATTGAAATTTAGGGATAGAATTTGTGTTTGTTGTTTGCAGTTCCCCGCCATCCGCCCCTGATGGAAAGCCCCCCGCCCATACCTTCAATTGCGGTTCCCAGCGGCGACCGTGCATACTTTTGACCACGGAAAGGTGCTCAGGCACCAAGTCCGGCGGCACATAGAGGCAGAGTAAAGCATTGTCCAAAGGGAAAAGGTTGACAGAAATAGCATTGGCAGGGTAGGCAATGTCTGCATGAGGTGTTATGGCCGTGCCTTTGCCATTTGGCAATGGAGAAAGTGGGGGCTTGGGTTCTTCCACTTGCCGGTGAATGCCCATAATCTGGCCACTTTCCGGTTTTGATGTTTTGAACATGTTTGTGGCTCCTTCTGCTTTTACAATCTCGCAACCTTCAAAAACAGTTTTTAAGCAGCCCCAGGCCTCGGAAGTGTAGGGTATGTGCCAGCAATTGAGTTCGGGCGCCCAACGGCTGCCTTTTATCTGTTTCATTTTGCCCGGTAAGGCACCGTCAAACGCTTGTAACCGAACAGATATTCGGCTCAAATTGTCGTACTGAAGTGGAGCGATGAGTAAGCGCATAGACTTCTGTTTACAAACAAGGCAAATGGTATCACCTCGTGTACGACTTTGCCTGGATGGAGTTTACAGACCAACAGATTTTGGTTGTCCGCAAGGCTTGAACCACCTATCCGGATTTGCAGCTTTTTTCTCAAAAAACCAAGCCGTACCTTCACCCTCAACAATCCCCTAAAACCAACAACTTCTTCAATACTAAAATCATAAAAATCACCTCAAGCATCGTGAAAATATTCCTCTTTTGCCTCCTCTTGCCGCTATGCGCGCACGCACAAGCGCCCGATACCTCCATCGCCGCCTCAACGGAGCTGCATCGCCAACAGTACAAACAGGCATTCCTGACGAACCCGCGCTCGCCACTCACAGCCGCCGATACCGCCTTCCTCGACTTTTTCCCGCCAAGCGCCAATTGGCAAATCATAGCTCGCCTGGTTGAAACACCCGAAAGCCTGCCCTTCGACATGCTTACCTATAGTGGCAAAACAACCCCGTACCGGCAGTATGGCCTGCTGTTGTTTGAGCTCAATGGCATCAATTATTCCCTGGAAATTTACCAAAACCTGCGCCTGCTCGAAAAACCGGAATACCAGGATTATCTCTTCCTACCCTTCAAAGATGAAAGCAACGTGGCAAGTTCCTACGGCGGCGGTCGTTACCTCGATTTCCGAAAAAAGGATTTAGTGGAAACTGAAGGCCAAACACGGCTGCTGCTGGATTTTAACAAATGCTACAACCCCTATTGCGCCTACAGCGATGGGTACAATTGCCCCGTTCCGCCTATTGCCAACCACCTTCCATTTGCCGTTCCTGCCGGGGAAAAACTGTTTTTGGGAGAGAAAAAACATTAAACCCCTGTTGGTGAACCAACTTAGTTACTAAAAAATGAGCCATCGAATTCCTTGGTGAAGGAGAGTGGTGGACCTGCCTAAACGCATGGTTGCGGAATTGGGATGTGTTTTTTTTGAATGTAAAATGTAAAACTCTAAATGTAAAATGTAAAAGGGTAAGGAGAAAAATTTAAAAAATTAAAAACTTGCGTTTAGGTTGATTTTTATTTCGCGCAGATTTTACACAGATTCGGTTGCACAGATTTTACGCAGAAACATCTGTGTAGAATCTGTGCGTTTTTTTCTGCGTAAAATCTGTGCGAAAACACCTCAACAGTTTCGTGTGTAAATGGGTATAGCCACCTGACAAAATTTCTTTTTTTAATGAGTTTGTTACAAATGTTGGTTTCTCCTAGTTTTTTCAGTATTATTCGAGTTTTATGGATGAAATCTGCATTTGGTTTCCCTCCTTGAGCCTCGCCCTAATAAAGTGCCAGCGCGGTACCCGATCTTGATATTTGGCCCCTTATATCCTTTTTTACCCTTCTTTTTTTCTCCTTCCCTTTTACATTTTACATTTAGAGTTTTACATTTTACATTCAAAAAAAACACCAACAGCCCCCAAAAGGTGCCATTTCAGCCAGTCGAGTATTTTTCAGATACACCCTAACCCTTCACTCCAAAGCAAGCACCTTCCCCACATGCCGCTTCCCTTGCGCATCCAAAAGCACAACGGAATAAACGCCTGCCGGCAAAACCTCGCGCTGCAGGACAGCCGTGTCCAGTTCAAGGCCTGGTTTTTCTAACACAACCTGCCCAAGCACGTTCAACAGCAGCAAACGATAAGGCTTTTCAACTTTTTCGGCATTGATGAAAAGTTGCGTTGAGAACGGATTGGGGAATATTTTCAAAGTCTGCAGCAGCGGCCCGTCTGTGTTAGACGGCACATTGCTCGCCCTTGGAGTAGGGGACATAAACACCTGCGCCGCACCGCCATCCGGGTAGCGGCCCCACGACACATTGGGGCTCTGCTGGCCAAAGGCGAGGCGCTCGTGCTCGCTGTAACCCGCGTTTCCCCGCTGAAAGACGGCCACCATTTCGCCGCCGGCGCTCAGTTTGAACCCTGCATGCAACAGCCCTCGTTCCGTTTGGTCATCTGCCCAGATCAGGAGGAAGGCATGCGGCGGGAGGGTAGTCCGTTCAGGAAAATGAAGGGGTACTTGCCATTTATAGGGTTGCCCCGGGTCGTCGGTAAAGCACAGCCCGCCGATGTTCAGCGAGTCGTCGGAGGCGTTGTACAACTCAAACCAGTCGCTGTACACGCCGTATTCGTCGGGCAGGGTTTGGGTGTTGGAGGCGAGTATTTCATTGACAAACAAGCCTGAAACGTCCTGTGGGATGCTGTTCGGCGCGGCAGGTGTACCCAGCAAAACATGACTTTCCCGCCAATCGAGGGGCAAATTGCCCTGCGTACCTTGCCCGAGTTCGACGC
>CAYVPM010000179.1:0-6143 GCA_964453475.1 uncultured Saprospiraceae bacterium
ACTCCTTCACCTCTGGCGGCCCCGGCAGCGCCCTCTACAAAAGCACCGATGGCGGTAAAAACTGGCGCAAGCTGGACAGCAATAACGGCTTGCCCAGTGGCGAAATCGGCCGTATCGCACTCGCGCTCGCGCCCAGCGCGCCCGACAACATGCTGGCCATTGTGGAAAGTGAAAAAACCAGCTTGCTGATCTCTGCCGATGGCGGCGAAAGCTGGAAATACCAGAGCGCAAACTCCAACGTAACCGCACGGCCATTTTATTTCAGCACCATCGTCGTAGATCCAAAAGACCCAAAACGTGTGTACCGTCCAGCCTTTTCATTTTCTTACAGCAACGACGGCGGCTACTCCTTCAGTGAGGCTTCCAACGCCGGCGGCTGGGTTCACTCCGACCACCACGCACTGTGGATCAACCCCAACGCCACCAACCAGATGTACCTCGGCACTGACGGCGGCGTGTACATGAGCCTCGACCAGGGCGTTACCTGGTCGCACCTTAACAACATTCCGATTTCACAGTTCTACCACGTACAGGTGGACAAACAGTCGCCCTACAATGTTTATGGCGGCTTGCAGGACAATGGTTCCTGGCGCGGCCCATCACAAAGCTCCGGCGGCATCGAGAACCGCGACTGGGAGAGTGTCGGCGGCGGCGACGGCTTTTGGGTGCAGCCAGATGAAGAAGACCCCAACATCATATTCTGCGAAAGCCAGGGTGGCATGGTGAACAGGGCGAATATGCGCACCAACCAAGGGCAAATGGTACAGCCCCAAAAGCTGAAAGGTGAGGATAAATACCGCTGGAACTGGAATACCCCCATTGTAAAAGGCGAGAAAAATCCGACCACCCTGTACATGGGCGCCCAATACCTGTTCAAATCCGACGACCGCGGCAACAGCTGGCAGCGCATCTCGCCCGACCTAACTACCAACGACCCCTTCAAACAAAAACAAGCCGAAAGCGGCGGCGTAACCGTAGACAATACTTCGGCGGAAAACCACTGCACCATTTTCAGCATCGGCACCTCGCCCCTTGATGAAAACCTGATCTATGTCGGCACCGATGACGGCAACATCCAGGTTACCCGCGACGGCGGCAAAAACTGGGAGCTGATCTCCAAAAACATAGCAGGTGTGCCGCCAGGCACCTGGGTAAGCCGCGTAACACCCAGCCGCTTCGACCGCAACACCGCCTATGCCACTTTCGACAACCACGCCTACGGCGACATGAAAACCTACGCCGCCAAAACCAGTGACGGCGGCAAAACCTGGCAATTGATTAGCAACGACAAGGTGCTGCAAGGTTATGCCCACGTCATTGTGGAAGACTTGGAAAACCGCGACCTGCTGTTCCTCGGCACCGAATTCGGCCTGTACGTAAGCCTCGACGGCGGCGCGAACTGGACGCTGTACAAATCCAACGTGCCCGAATACGTGGCGGTGCGCGACATCGTTATACAGCCCCAAACCAATGACTTGGTGCTGGCTACCCACGGCCGCGGCATATTTATCATCGACGATATTTCGCCACTGCGCCGCCTCAGCCCGGAGATATTGCAAAAAGACATTGCCGCACTGCCCACGCGCCCGGTAGCCGTCACCAGCGGCCACTACGGACAAGGGTTCCCTAATACCGATTCCTACGCCGGCCCCAACGCCACCGAAATGGCGGTGGTGCAATACTATCTTAAAGACCGCCTTAACAGCGGTGAAGCCACGGTGGAAATCTTCAATCCTGCGGGGAAGCTTGTCGCCAGCATGCCCGGCACCAAACGCAAAGGCATCAACTTCGTGCGCTGGGACATGCGCTCCGCCCCGCCCAAAGCCGCACAAGGCGTGTTGGTGCAAGGCGAGTTTGGGGTGTATGCCGGGTTTGTCGGCCAATTGGTAGAGCCAGGCACCTACACTGTGGTGGTTAAAGCTGGTGCCAACTACGATAAAAGCACCCTGACCCTGCTGCCCGACCCATTGCAGCCGGATCTGGACTACGCCAAGCGCCGCGAAGTTTCTGACAAAGTGTTCAAAATGGTAGAGGAACTCGGCCTGCTGGAAGCACAGGTGCGCAACCTGAAAGACAGCACCGACCAGCGCATCAAGGTCGCCAAGGATAAAAAGCTGGTAGCCAACCTCAGCACCTTCAGCAAAGAGCTCGAAGAATTCCGCAAAACCATCACCGAAACCATCGAATCAAAAGGTATTACGGGTGAACAACAACTGCGCGCACGCATAGGCCGGCAGTATATGTTTGGCGAGATGAGCGACAATATGGCCACCAAATCGGTGCAGGATGGCACGCCAGTGGTCCAGGAGGAATTAAAGGAGGCTAAGGCAAAAGCCGCGGATATGATGGAGAAGGGGTTGGGGAAAGTGAACAAGGGGTTGGTAAAGGAAGGGTTGGGAGGCTTGAAGGTGTTGAGCGAGGAAGAATGGCGGAAGATGGTGGAGCCTGGGAAGAAGGGGGGAGGGTCGTAGGCTTGCGCACATGAAGGGCCAAGCGCCTGAATTGAGTGTTTATTATTGACAAATGCCGGGTACATGATTTGAGTCGTAAATCATGTACCCGGCGATTGCCAATCCTCAAATATCCAACAGCTCCGCCCAGCCTCGCGGGCTCTGCGTTTTGTCGGTCACGTCGTCCAACGTGAGCACTGTGACGCCTTTTTTGTCAAACTTCTGGGCTGCGTATTTTTCAGCAGGGAAGTGGTACTGCCGACCCGCGCCATCGGTCACGATCACATCCAGCTTCCTTCCGAGGGAGTATATCAGGGTTTGGGCGGAAGGCTGGGTGATGAACACCTTGGTGCGCTGCTCCAAAACGCTGACGAAGGCTGGAACCACCCGTTTTCCATCGCTTGTTTTATAGGTAGCGGTGATGTATTGTGAGCCATCGCCGCCCAGCCGGAAAATCTGGTCGCAGTTGTAGATACCGAAGTTGCTCAGCGTGAGGGCGTATTGCAAATCATTTTTAGCATACAGCGCCAGCTTGTTTGTGCTTGCCCTGTTGAAGCGGAGGTCGCGCAGTGTTTTCCGCCATTTTTTCCAGGCCTCGGTTGCTTTCAAGTCATCGCTGGTAAGCCCTTCAGCGATGAGTGCGGCATAGCGGCGAGCCATTAGGGGATGGTTGTTTTCGAAGTATTCCAGCCATTGGAAAGGCGCATCGCACCATTCTTCCTGGGTTTTAAATGCGGCGGCAACATGCAGGAAATAGCGCAGCGCTCTGTTTTTTTCGGCAAAGTCTTTATGTCGTAGGGCACGCAGGCGGTCGTACTCTCCCATTACCTGTTGTGGGTCAAACTTCTTGTTTTCGGTGCTGCCTGTCAGCACTGCATGGAACTGTACCCGGTTGTCATCGGCATCGTACAGGGTGACGACGCATCTGGCGCCTCCTTCATGCGCCACCGAGATGCGCTGCCAGTAGTCGCTGGTTTTGAGTCCCTTGACGCTGCGTGAGCCGCCCATTGAGTCGAGGTTATAGGCAAAATAGCAGCCTTTGAAGGCGCCGAGCTCGGTGAAAAACTTGTTCAGGTCTTCGGGGAAAAAGAGCTGCCCCTGGTCACGGTGCTTTTTCACCTGTATGAGGCCGCGCTCCAGTCGGAACAGCAGTTGCTCGTCGGTCAGGGTGGGGTTTTTCCTGAACCATTTTGGCATCTCCAATTTGCCCGTGGCGAGGTCGAAGCCAGTCTGTACACCAATGCGCACCAGTTCTGCTGGCTCGGGTTCTTCCGCCAATTGGCCAGGGTCGGGCTGGCAATCGCCGGTTTTTCCGCGGGTATTGTTGGCCGCAGCGGTTAACTCCGAGACCACGGGCGGTTCCTTCAAATTTTCCTGCCCGAAAGCGGCTGTCGGCACAAAACTCCAGGTCTTCGTTTGATCGTCGAGGTAATACAGGCTGGCATCATCAAGTTTTTCTGTAGGTGAAAAAGTAAGGTCGTAGGTTTTTCCGGCGCCCATTTTCAGGGCTTCGCCGGCCTGTGACACCCGCACTTCGAACATACCGCCAGAGTTGAACTGGTACTGCCCGCGCCCGTCGGCATAGTGCATGGGAATACCTGATGCCAGGTAATCAGCCAGGCTGCGGTATTCCCGGAAAAATAGTTCCGCTTCGCCGTACACCGGGTTCCCGTTTTGGTCAACCAGGCTATTGGCCGGGATATTGACGGTAGTGCCTGTGGTAGGGCTTTGGTAGCGAATCCCTTTTTCTGCCTGAAAGCGCAGGGAGGATGCCGGCACAGAATTAATTCGGGTGCTGAAATTGGGGATTTGAGCTTGCGGTGCTGTGTGTCCGCTCAGGACAGGCACGGCCAGGCCTGTTGATTCCTGTGCATAGCCTTCAGCAGAATCTGCACTGGTTTCCAAAGAATCCTGTTTGGGCATCGAGGCGTATTCCTGGCCTGGGTTCAGCTGAGTGGGTTTGACACTGCTGTTTTGGCTGCGCCAAATGCCGCCAATGGCGGCGATAAACAGCACAGCCCCGGCAGCGTAGCCGCCGTATCGCCGGAATTTTATCCAGTTGTTGGGCTGTGTTTGTTTAGCAGCGATTTTTGTCCACAGGTCGTCGTCAGGCGATGTGTCAACCTGCTTGAGGTTTTGGCGCAAGTAGTTCTCGAAGTCCGAGTTTGGTGTATGTTTATTTTCCATTGTTTAGGTCAAAATTGTAGATATACTGTGATTCAAGTGATTCTGAATGATTTGAGTGACCTCCTACGCCCTGAAAAAGGGCTTCGGCGGGTAAAAAACAAATGCCTGATTTTAAAATGATTGCAACATTCCTGCATTCACAACCACCCAGCGTTGACTTTAGATAACTGTTGGTTCTTTGGTGGTTAGCTTCCTACTACGGAAAAAGCCCCGTCCAGCAAGCCACGCAATTGCTTGCAAGCCCTGGCGTATTGGGAGCGGACACTGCTTTCGGCAATACCCAGCTCGGCGGCTATTTCAGGATAGGAGTAGGCTTCGATACAATGCAGGTTAAAAACCAGCCGGTAACCGTCGGGCAACTGTTGCACCATGCGGAGAATGGCCTCACAGTTCAATTCGGCATCAGGTGAAAACGTAAAGGAATCGACAGGTTGCAGTTCGTATTCTTCGGCAAATCGCAGCGGGTTTTTTTTGCGCAGGTGCTGCAGCGCCACGCGCAGGGTAACCCGGTGCAACCAGCCTTCAAAACTACCGCCACCTGCATACTGTCCCAAATCGCGAAAGATGGTAATAAAGGCATCCTGAAGCATATCCTGAGCCTCCGGGCGGTCGCGGGAGTAGCGCAGGCAGAGGGAAAACAAGCGGTTTTTATGCTGTTCGAACAATTGGCGCTGCGCAGTGCTGTCTCCTCTCTGGCATTTCTTCAGTAATTCCTTAAGCTTGATATCTTCCATAAATAGGGCAGGTTTTTTACTGGTGTATCGATTGCCTTACAATGCATGTTCAAAAAGGCAAACTTGAAGGATAGGTGCCATTGTCTTTCATTTTGTTGCACCGCCCACCATAATTTCTTTCAAAACTGAAATTCAGGATGTGAAATTGCCCGACCGGCCTTTCTAGACGGCCCTTCGTCGCACAAGAGTGGACATTTTTCAAGTACCGTCGAACTTTGTTCGGCGGCGATTGCCGAACAAAGTTCGGTGGTACACTTTCTTCAAATGGCCGAACAAAGTTCGGCGGTACTTAAAAAACGCCTAGTAGCGTGCCTTCGTCGTTAATTTTATTCATTTCATGGAAAAACACTTGCAAACATGCAGCTGATTACCTTACCTTTGATATCAAATTAATATCAAATCAAAATCATTATGGAAAAGACAATTAAAACCTCGTCTGGCTGGTTCATGCTCCTCGTATTGTTTCTGATGCTTGTAGGAGGCGTGGCCCTGATTATCTTAAAATCTTATGTTCTGGGCATTTCCCTGCTTGTCTTGGGCCTGTTATTTGTCGCCCCTGGCTTTATCGCTGTGGAGCCAAACAGCAGCCGCGTGATGACCCTTTTCGGCACCTACATCGGCACGATCAAGGACAGCGGATTTTTCTATACTAACCCGTTTTACACCAAGAAAATGGTATCGCTGCGGGCCGTCAACCTAGATGTTCCTACCATTAAGGTAAACGACAAGCACGGCAACCCGCTGATGATCGGCGCGGTGGTCATGTACCGGG
>CAYVPM010000180.1:0-6139 GCA_964453475.1 uncultured Saprospiraceae bacterium
GGGTGAAGCCGTTGCGGGCTGGGAGGAAGGTGACGGTGCACATTTTAGCAAGTTAGGAAAAAGTAAGGGGCTATGCTACTACAACCCGCGTCTGTTTCAACGCTTTCCACGACAGTTGCAGCACCGCCAAATATATGTCTTTTTCCAAGGGGATATTCCGGTTATAGGGGCATTTTATGGCTTTGTTTTTTTCTGCGCAGCGTCCACGGGCAATGCCGTTTTAGCATTCGGATTGGATTCAAACAGCGTTTTCATGGGGTTGATGATTGGGAGGATAAAGCCTGCGAACAGGGTGCCTTTGGTGCGTTCCATAATAATGCCTCTGGCTGTGGAGAAGCTGATGCCGAGCAGGGTTGCGCCGAGCAGGGCATCTACCTGGTTCTCCCCAGTTTGGTCCAGGACAAAATCGGGCAGGTTTTCAACCACATAAATATAATCAACCATAAACTCAGCGCCCAGACCAGACGAATTGCCATCAGTGTTCTTTCCGTCAAGGGTAATATGCAGGCGAAACCGGCATTCGTTGTGGACAAAGTCGAATTTGGAGTCAGAAAGGAGCTCCATTTCAATGCTGTCCGGCTTTTCCGGGTTTTCCAAAAAAGCATCGGTGCTGGTGACAGCGCTTTTCAACAATACGATTTCTGTCAGGAACAGTTTGTCTGTTTGAATAATGGGCACTTTTGGTTCCTTTTTCATGCAACCATACTTTTCTTGATGGTCTCCCCTTTTTCAAACCGCGCCGATTCTTCATTGGCCAGTTTGCCAATCGGGCGATCCCAGAATGGCTTGTTAATGGTCATCACCACGTAGGCAATATTTTTCGCACTCCTGACAGGCGTTTCGGGTACTTTAAGCAGTTCTGCTTCGAGAACTGTCTCTATTTTGGCAATGCTTTTAAGGGTGAGGTTATGCAAGCCGCTCAGCCATTTGCTTACTTCTGACTCTGATTTGCCCAGTTTTTTGGCAAATTCTTTTTGGGTCCAGCCTTTTTGTTTCAGCAATCGGCTGACTTCAGCTACAACCGCAAGGTTTTTCTGGACATAACGCCTGGTTTCAGGTTTGGTGCGGCTTCTGATTCGGTCATAAACGGTTTTTTGATTCATGGTAGTTGTATTTCAAAATCGTGATGAATAATAATGTCAGTTTTGTCTTCATTGTATCGGATGTCGCCATTGTCGAGTGCGTCATCCAGGGCATCTGCGATATGTTGCGCTTGTCGAAAATACTGCCGAACGTTTGGGCATTCTTCTGGATTACGTGTTGTTTTAAAACCACCATTCAGCAGCACCACGACACACTCATTAAAGCGGATTAAGTACAGCCGGAGTTGGTTTAGTTCCTGGTACTGAATTTGAAACTTGCTTCGATTTCTCTTGCGCACGTAGTTTTCAGGTGGCAGTGCTCCCGCTTTACGTTCGGCTCTGAACAAGTATTCCAATGCTCCGGTTTCGTGTGCAATGCCATCAATCCAGGCCAAAATTTCGTCCAATTCTTCCTGAAACGCAGGTTGTGTTTCATGCCGCAGGAAAAAATCCATTGTCTCATCTGTCGCTTTGCCCTCAAATTGGATGCTGTAATAACACGTCATCGGTCCACTTAGTTGCGGAAGCGGACAAAGTTTGACAAAATTATTCACTTTTAAGTTAATTTTTTAAAATATTTTTCAATTTCCATGAAATTTTGGGATATTCAGGAAGTTAAAGTACTGCTATTTCGCTGAATGAGAAGCTTTTGCGTTGTATTGCTACATTCTCACCGTATCAACGTCACCGACCCCACCCGCTTACCTTCCCAACTCGTCCCATCTTCAAAAATAGCTACCCGTACCTGCCAGGTATATACGTCCTCGGGCTGCAAAACGCCTTGGTAAGTGCCATCCCAGAATTCGGCGGGCTGGCCTTCCAGCAGTTTATCGGAACGCCAGAGCAGTTGCCCATAACTGGAAAACACTTCCACTTCAAAGGCTTTCAAGCCTGCGCCGGCAGGCTGGAACACCGCTGCCAGGCCATTGCCCAGGCTGGGTGTGAAGGCGCTAGGCAGGAAAAGCCCCCGGATATCGTGGGGAGTGACGATCATCGTCGTGTCGTCGGGGCAGTCATTGGCGGCAAACACGGTGAGCCGCACTGTTTTGGGCTGGTTGGAATAGTAGCGGTGTTCCGGGTTTTGCAGGCTGGAACTGTGGCCGTCGCCAAAATCCCAGTGCCAGCGCGCAGCGCCAATGGAAAGGTCGGTGAACTGGAACATCCCGGAAGGTGGATCCGTCACTATTTCGGAAAACGAAAAGTTGGCCGTAGGGCTTGGCTTCACATTCACGGCATTGTTCAGCGTCAGGGTGTCGAAGCACACATCGCGGTGGATGGCGACCAGGGTGGCGTTGTATTGTCCGGGCTGCCAAAAGATATGGGTTGTTTGTGCCAGCGAATCGGAGGCGCCGCCATCGCTGAAATACCATTTCGCAGCCGTGTCGTCGGTAGAAAAATTCTCGAATACGACCTTCAATGGGGAGCAGCCTTCGAGGGGTTCCGGGGTGAAATCTGCTACGGGCTGGGCGTAGGCAACGAAAGTCTTCGCGGTCGTGTCGCGACACCCGAAAGTGTTTTCAGCGATGAGTTGCACGGTATAATCTCCAGGCAGCAGGTAGGTGTGTTGCGGGTTATTTTGCACGCTGGGCCCGGTGTTGTCGCCAAAAAGCCAAGAATACGATATGGCATCGGGTGTTTGGTTGACGAAGCTCACCAACACAGGTAGCCCGCAAAGATGGTCGCGCTGATAATCAAAAGCAGGGCTTGGGATGGGGTGCACGGTGATGTATCGGAAGGTGGAGTCGTTGCGACAGCCGTTGATGTCGATGGCTTTGAGCTCCACTTCGTACTGTCCGGCCAGTTGGTAGGTGTGACTGGGGGCAGGGCCGTTTTTGGTATTGCCGTCGCCGAAGTCCCATTCGTAATAGGTGGAGCCCTGCGATTGGTTTTGGAACTTGACGTCGAGCGGCATACAGCCGTCGGGCGGGTTAAAGGAAAAGGCGACGGAGGGCAGTTCCAGCACCAATACCGGTTTGCTGATAGAGCCGGGACATCCGTTTTCGGCCGAAATGCCTGTGAGGGTCACGGTTTTTACCCCAGCCGTCTTGAACACGTGTTTAGGGTTGTTTAGCACAGAAGTATCGCCATCGCCGAATTGCCAGTGCAGGCCGGACAGCGGGCTGACGGAGGTGTTGGTGAATTGGAGGGTGTCGTTGCGGCAGATTTGGGGCGCGCTGCTGAAGGAGACTAGGGGGGCTGGGAGTACGGTGATGAGCGCAAAAGTGCTGTCAAAGCCGCAGCCGTCGCTGGCCTTTTGTACTACTTTAAAAATACCTGGGTTTTGGAAGGTATGTATTGGCGCCGTGAAAGCGGAGGTGTTTCCGTCACCAAATTGCCAATAAACATTGGCGCCGGGTGTACTGAAGTTGTTGAACGAAACTGTATATGGTTGGCAACCTTCGTAATTAGGAACGTTAAAAAATGCTCTAACTGATACGGGTTTGATGGTGATGTCATGTGATGCAGTATCTGCACCGCAAAAATTGGTTGATATCAATTGTATGGTATAGGTACGGAATAGCGAATCAGTGAAATATTGCACTGGTGCTGGCAAAGAATCGCCAGAGGTGATGCCATTGCCAAACGTCCAGGCAAATGTTTCAGGATTTCCCTGGGTAGTATTGGCCAACAAGATAAAGTCACCGCTGCAAATTGTATCTGTTTGGGTTCCAAACCTTACAATGGGCAACGGATGCACCAGGATAGAGTCGGTCCAGGTGCGCGTAGCACAGAGGTTTGAGGCCGACAAGGTGATCACGTAGGTGGTATCTTTCGTTCCCCCTGGGTATTGTTGCAGCGCCGGATTGTATTGTGATTCAGATTGTCCGTTTCCAAAGTCCCATTGATAGGAAGTTTGATAACCGTAGCTTTTGTTTGTAAAGGATACATTCAAAACCGCGCAGCCCGTATCAGGCATCGGGCTGAAAAATGCCACAGGCGGCCTGGTTACAAAAACAGTTTGACTGGTCATATCCATACAATTGAACTCCGTGACCGTGCGCAGTTTTATGGTAAAAATCCCCGAGTCCAAATAAGTGTGCTTGGGGTTTGGAAGGATTGAAGTGCCCCCATCACCAAAATCCCAAAGCACATCATGGGTGTTTTGAGAAGTGTTTTGGAATTGTATTTCCTCCCCAACGCAGGTTTGCGAAGGCGGCACAAAACTCGACAGGGGCATAGGGTTTACGCGCATGTTAATGGTGTCTCGAAATTTACATCCCAGCACGGTATCTATAACCTCATAGCTAAGCGTATGCGCACCTACGCCTGCTGTGCCAGGAGAGAACATGCCAGAAGTGCTTGTGATACCATTGCCCGTCCAAATCCCGCCAGGCGGACTGAACCCAGGCAGGGTGAAGGATGCATCGTCCAGGCAGTGCGACTGATCGAGACCAGCCTCAATGTTTACGGAAATAACCGTGATTTGGGTTGAATCCTGTTTCTCGCAGTTGCCGCTGCCTCTTGAATATATTAACAGAAAAGTTCCGCCCGCAACTGGATTGAAAACAGAATCTGCTGAAATATTTGAGCCCATCCAGGTTCCGCCGGAAGGGGCTGCGGAAAGCGCAATTGCGCCAGAATTCTGACAGACAATGGTATCTTCCAGTGGCCAAAGGATGTTGACTTCGGTAGGCGTTCTGAGATAAAACGTGTCGCTCAATGTTTTGATACCGCAGACATTTGAATGCATTGCGGTTATAATAAATGGGGCGCCGGAGGCTGAAAGCATGATAGGAAATGCCGTCTGGCTTGCGCCGTTGATCGAATAGCTGACGGCTGGGTCGTTGGGCATGGGGCTGTAGTTTAGGGAAATACAATCATCGGGTTGTGGCGCTAACTGGAGGTTGTAGGCTTCCTCCACTTTAATAACAACGGTGTCACTTCGCTCGCAAACCCCAGGTCCTTTCCGGTAGATTATGGGAAAAATCCCGGTGCTGTTCGGGTTAAAAACCGTGTTGTTGGAAGGCCCGCTAATATTAGAGCCCAACCAATTGCCGTCCAGCGGACTTGCACTGAGGCTCAATGGGCCGGAATTTTGGCAAACGATGGTATCATGAGGCGGGCTTAAAATACTGACCGACTCAGGCCCTACAACACGGAAAGTATCCGACAGCATTTTGCTGCCACAAGTATTCGTGACAGTGGCAGTAACAATATATGGATTGGAGGAAAGCGTCAGGTTGGTTGGCCACTGTGTTTGGACAACACCGTTTATGCTGTATTGGACGTTGTTATCGAAAGGCGCCGGTTTGAAATCGATGGAATTACACACATCGGGTTGGGGGGTTAAGGCTAACGGGTAGGATTGTTCAACCGTGATAATTACTTCAGCATGGCGTTCACAAATACCTTGCCCTTTGGAATACCGCAGCGTAAAAACCCCGGCTGTTCCAGGCGGGGTAAAAAGGGTGTTCCCTCCCGACTGACTGATGTTTGGCCCCGACCAGACCCCGCCAGCAGGGGAGGCGTTCAGAATGATGGGTGCTGATCCGCTGCAAACGGTCATGTTGGATACGGGGGCATTAATGGTAATGTTTTCGGGGAGTTTTAAGGTAAAACTATCTTGCCGTACCTGCATGCCACATTCATTGGTCAGGCTCGCTACCACAATGTAAGGGTTGTTGGACAAAGGGAGCATAACCGGAAAGGTAGTTTGCGTCGCTCCGTTTATGGTGTAGGTGGCGTTGGGTGTCAAGGGGCTTGGTGTATAAGAAATCGGCTGACAATCGCTGGGTTGGTGGTTGAGGTTCAGCAATGGGGCCTCCACGACTTTGACTGTAATTACCTTGGTGTTGGGCATATTACAGTCATTGTTTACTTTAAGTGTGATGGTATAAAGCCCTGCCTGGGTAAATTTTATCCGTGGTTTTGGCCCTGTTGGGACAGGGAATGGTAGTGGCCACCATTGCCAGCCAGTACTTGGCGACACCGTCCACATATAGGACGTTTCGTTCAGAGAGATAGAACCATCCAACCGGACAAGGCCACCTCCGCCCAGGCAAATAACGGGCGGGGTGCCTGACAATGCGCCTGAATCAACCTGGACGTTCGCGATG
>CAYVPM010000181.1:0-6114 GCA_964453475.1 uncultured Saprospiraceae bacterium
GGTAGGTCACAGCCATGCGGTCGCGCGCGCTGCCCGGTTTGCGTTCCCAGCGCAATTGCTCCCATTGTTCCTGCACCTCATTGGCATCGAACAATTGCAGTGCATCGAATTTAAACAGCCTGAACTGACTGCCTGCCAGGTCCAGAATGGGTTTGTGCTGGGGCGGCAGTTCATCGCTTTGCCACTCCTGCCAGGTGCTGTGCTCGGTTCCTGGTGTTTTGACTTTTGCTCCGTAAACATCTTTTACCCCCGGCACTTTGCGCATGAGGTTGTACAGATCGGATACGTAAATACGCTGGCGCAGTTCTGCATCAGCCAGTTCTGATTCGTCAATAAATCCGTTTTCCAGCAACGGCCCTTCAAATACAGTCTCCAGGCTGCGGGTTCCCCGGCGTTGCAGCATTTGCTCCAGGCCGTAGAACTGTACCGTTGGCGTGAGGAATTCCTGCACGGTATAGGCCAGTTCAGCCATCACCTGTTCGGCAATGGCATCTTCCTCCAAGGCTATGGAAGCGCAAAGCTGGACAGGTTGCTCCTGTACAATATCTACCCCGACAATATCCTCGCAGAGGTTGCGATAATGGTGAAGGGTTCGCTCCACACGCTGCAAGGTTTCGTTGGCATTGCAGGATTCGCACATGACATCGTCGTCCAGGTCGATTAAAACCTTGTACAAACCATTCAGTCTTAATTTATTGGAACTGTTCAGGTTTATTTTTTTTTGACCGATAGGGCCCGTAATACCGAACGCTACTTCAGGCCGGGCTTTATAGATCCATGCGTTTTTCACACCCTTCAGATCAATCAAAACCTTGCGTAAATCGTAGGTAGTCACTGGGTAGCAGCTGAGCACTTGCGGGGGAGCGGGCATTCCCGGCGGCGGCACCCGGCCAGTCTGATCGGCCAACAAGTCTTGCACCGGCAGGTTACAGCGGTAGGAAAGGTCGGTGATGGCATAGCACAGCACTTCCAGGATGGTAATGCCAGGGTCATGGACGTTGAAATCGGTCCATATCCCGCTGCCCAATTCAATGATGCGTTCAAGCCCTTCCTTGCGAAGTGCCCAAAAGTCCATGCCCGGATGTGGTGGGGCTATTTTTCGGATGACAGGAGATTCTTCTAACATGGCTTACAGCACGTGAATGAGGTGATTGGTTCGGAATGGAGTTTTAGGTAGAATCCTGTAGTTGGTGACGGGAGTGCCGGTTCGATTATCTTCGAAGGGCTCGACGAGGCCATTTTCCTCCAGGCTACGCACCTGGTTGTGTGGGTCGAACTTTAGCCGAAGCCCAATGGAAGTAAAATCTTCCACTTCTACGGGCACAGGATTGTTATCACCAGGCCGTGTGAAGGCTGTCAATAATGATTTTGCGCTCCAGGGCACAATGATTTTGAAAAATTGGCTGCTTTCTTCAAACTCGATTATCTGGCGTATAACCTTGTTGTCATCATCACGGGTGCGTTTGAGCAATCCAAGGATCAAATCTTCTACAATATCAACGTAATCAAGGTTTTCAAGGAAATATAACATATCAGTACGTCGAATGTGGCGGCTGAAATCGGGCGCTGGCGCATCGTCGAAAGCCCAGGGGGCGATGAAACGGGATATATCCTCGTCCAGTCGGAGTTTCCAGGTTTCCGTGTCGGTCAGGCCGGCCTTGAAGCGTACGCTGAGCGACACCACCACTTCCTGGAATTCAGGCCGGACAACGTGCAGGTAGGCGCTGTCTGTCTGCTCCAGCACCCCTACGAAATGGTTGGCGCAACTGCGCAAAGTGCCGCGCACAGCTTCAAGCAGGCCTGCCCTTGGATGCGGCTGTAATGGGTTTTGCATCGCCCTGTTGGTCAGGTAAGGCAAAATGACCACTGTGACATGGCCGTTTGAAAACTCATCATTGATGGCGGCGCCTTCGTAATGGCTGTGGTTGACGCACTTTACCGCGCGCAGTGCCGGAAACTTCTCCAGCGCGATGCGTTCGTAATCCCAAAGGGTAATGGCCCGCTGCTTGTGGCGCAGGCGCTCGCTCACACGGGTGTACCATGCCAGTGCGTTTTCAGGGGCCCGGCCGTTGAACCCCGGGAAGCGCTGCTCGATCTTGCGCACGGCTGCCCGGCGAATCTGGAGCTGGCTGATGGTTTTAGGCGGGAGCGGGGCGGCAAAATGGTCGTCGGCCACCGGCTCGGTAAACAAACGCACCCTGCCCGCCTGGGCATATATGGCTTCAAGTTTCGGCAGCGCCAGCACACTTTCGCCTTCCCTTTCCACTGCGGAGGCCCGTATCCAGATAAAGCCTGGCTTTATCAAGGAATCTTGGTTGCTGGCATCGGCAGGTATTTGCAGTTCCACAATGCCCGACTGCACCAAACTGCGCAGGCTGTTCTCGTCGCCACGGGTGCTGTCGAAACTGACGGCGCCCGGTGGGAAACGTTTCCACTCGTTGTTACTGAGGTACGACCATTCCACTTCCGGTGTTTCGCTGACATAGTCTTCTTCCGTGCCTTCCGCGACTTGAAACAGCAGCGACAGCATCTGCTCGGGGCGCAGGTCTTTTATCCCGATAAACAGGTTGCCGTTGGCCCAATTGGGTGTGCCGACAATGGGCAATGGGCGGCGGAAATTTGGGTAATAGCGGTTGGTGGGGAAGAGTGGGAAGGGGGATTTTAGGTCAACTTTTATTGTGGAAGGTACTAATTCAGGCACTCCGCCATCTTGCTTTCGGTTAAAGGTTGTAATCCCCCAATCAGGTTGAGCTGTGATGTGGTGCAGCGATTTCAGTTCCCAATAGCTGTTGTCTGGTCCGATATAGAAGAAGTGGTCGAGGTCATCGTCGTAGCGCCTATAATCAACGATAAGGTCTTTGTGGGTTTTATCTTGGTAAATTACCGGGAAAGGCTCAGCCTGAAAGATGACCTGGGAGGAGGAATAATCAACTTCCAAATCCCCGATGGTTGGTGGTGGGGCTCCGTTTTGGCCCGGGCTGGGCGACTCAAAGCCAATCCACATATACCGGTCATTTGATCTGGCATCTGCCTTCCTCGAAAAAATATTTTTTCTTTTTGCTTCAACAATGCCTATATCCTCCGCAGTTTCGTCAAACTCTGCGGCCAATATTTCTTCGAATTCAATTGTTTGCCTTTTTTGAACCTCAATCTTGTTTCCGTCGACATACACCGTTTTTGCATCGATGACGGGGCTACCGAGTTTGCTTGTCAGGTTAAAATGGATGTTTTGTTGGGCGACAATTAGCCCTTTCGTATTTGCATATCTATTGTAACCTTCTTGAAATTTACCGGAATAGACCTGCTTGTTAAAAATCTCATCAGAATAAAGGTAAACCCCACCAGCGCTCAAGCGATTGATATCCAGGTTTTCATTGTTGGGCAATGGAGACCTGGAACTGCCATCCAGCAGGGTAAAATTGGTCACGTTTTTCGCATGGACAACGATACCGATCAAATTTACTTCCAGTTGCTTGACAAATGTGTATAAAAACTCGTATTCAGCAGCATTAAACGGATGCGCTTCATTTAATCCGATCTTCAGGACTGGCTGATCAGCAGAAAGCCTGCCATCCGGTTTGGCCAGCGCGGCTATTGCAGGATGTTTTTTACCGATCCTAAGTATGATGGCTATAAAAGGAACAACCATTGGCGGATTAACAGCAGTTGCGGGATTATTACCTTCCGTCACCGTTTGGAGCTCGATGCTGACAATTGCTTTCTTTTCATCGGGCGATACCAGATTGCCCCTCCCTCCATTTGCAAACGCCAACTGTTCCTCATAATACCTGTATGTCAGTTGGTCGCTGGGGGTTTGGTTGAAATGCAGTTCAATATCGACAATCTCTTCCCAGCCTTTTTCCGTGCTTATCTCGATTTTAAAAAAATTGGCGAAGTATGCACTTATTTGGTCTTTGTAATCGTTCCATTTCGTTGCGATATCCGTGCCTGATCCGGCAATACGTTCCCACAGGTTGCTGGCAAAATTGGTAAAGGTTTCGCTCAAGATAGATGCTGGCGAAATTGCATTACATTCTATCAGCAAATCAAACTGGCGGTTTGCCTGACTGGTTTCAAACTGGCACGACGCAATGGCAAAACCGATTGGCGCAAAATTGCCTTCGCCTTTACCGAGGGAATGGAAAGGTTGTATGGCTTCTATCTTATCAGGAGCTTCGGTGTTTTTGTCGGTATCCAGTACCCTTTCCCAATGGGCTGTTACAATCTCGGTCTGTCTGTCGTCATCGCCATTCAAATACAACGTTTTTATCTCTGCTACCTGTCCCTGGTTGATGGCCAGATCGCGCTCCAGCACATACATCAAGTCATTTCCAGCGGAGTCTTTTCCAGCACGAAAAAGGGTGCCTGCTACAAGCCGGTCGCGGAGCAGGCCCAAAGCCAGTTGGAATACCAGGTGTGCCTTGTCGGGCGATGCCGCTCTTTTTTCAATTTGCAGTATTTCGCCGTAATAGTGGTCTAAATGCTTCTCCGTCAGCCCATTGAGCTGGTTTTGCAGGTGCTTGAACAGGTGCAGGAAGGAAAGGAACAGCGCGATGTGCGGCTGGTGCTGGTGTTCCCCGTTTTTTGCCTCATCCAGATAGAAACGGGCACGCGCGCGCAAGCGGATCAGCACCTTCAAAAACTGCTTGAAGATTGCCCGAAGTGGCAATACCATGTCCCCGTCTATGATGTTGTCTTCGTCAATGGTGGCGATGGGGTCGAGCTGGGTATAATCCAGGTAATTCAAGCCCCAGTTTTTGGCAAAAGGCGTATGGCTAACATCGGCAAAGAAGGCTGAATAGTCATTTACGGCCCCGGTAGTGCCGTTGTCGTACTGGGCCAACTGCACCAGTGTTTTGCTCAAGGCACTGCGCACCATTTGCGCCAGTTCAGCGTGCAAGTCGGGATGTCCTGCTGTTTTGTCGCCCCAGTCGTTGAGCCGTGAAGCAAGGTTAAAAATAAAGTCGATCAGATTTCGGATGGCAATTGGGCGCGGGTCAACATCACAATCGTCTTCGGGAACGAAAGTGAGCAAGGCGATCACCTTGGTTTCCAGCTGTTTGTGCGCCTTTTCCAGTGAAACTGTATCAAGGGCGGCAATGCCGGCCAGGAGAAAAAGCGGGTCATTGTCCCAAAAATCCGACCAGTTTCCGTTAATGAAGTCCCGGTTGTGCGCTTCTTCATAATCCCAAAAATGGATATAGCGGCTCATTTTGGCCGCATAGACCATCAAATGCTCCATTTCCCGAGGGTCTAGCCGCAGATTAGCCGGCACCAATGCTTGCAGCAGCCGACCGTTTTGGCTGGTTCCGCTTCCGGAGAGTGGATGTTGACACTTATTTGGCATGGGTAGTGGCGGTTAAGAATTTTGAGGGAAGGAGGTGCGCTCCACGTCTGTCCCTTCTTTCAGGTAAAATGGGAAAACTATGTTGTCGCGCTTGTTGACCGAGCTTATGACATAGTCAACTTTGATGTAAATGATGCCGTTGAAATACTGGCTGGTATCCATAATGACTTCCTTTAGGTCGATTCTTGGCTCGTACTGCACAATTGATTCGCGCACGTGCTCGCGTACGAATGTCAGGAATGTCACGGTCATGGACTCGAACAGCAAAACGTCGAGGTTGCAGCCGTATTTGGAGCGCATCACGCGCTCCCGCATCCGGGTAGAAAGCAATATAATGAGGCTTTCCTTGATGTCTTCTTCCTCAGATACCATCATGATACTGGTCTGGACACTCACCTGTGGCACTCCTGCGCCCTGGTTGGCGGGGATTGTCGTTTTGGAAAATTGCGGTGGGAATTTCCAGCCGCGTCCCAAGAATGAACGGTCTTGATTTGCCATAATGTTGTTGTTTTATCCGCCGATGATTACTTTAGTGCTTCCCTGGCTGATCGTAGCGCCTTTATGTGTGCCGGGATCACCCATACGCGCCGCTGCCAAGCCGCCAAACTTCACTTTTGTCGAACCGCTCTGAATCATACTGGGGCCACCTTCCGTGCCCAGGCAAACGCATATATCATTGGCTACGAGCGCTATTTGGCCTTCGATCATGACTTTTTTTTGCATTCCGGGCGTAATGGCGGCTCCAGAAGGCGGTGGTGCGTGTGGGT
>CAYVPM010000182.1:0-6112 GCA_964453475.1 uncultured Saprospiraceae bacterium
CAGCTGATGAGCGCGATAAAGATGTTTTATGCGTCAGTTATTGACCAGGAGGACAAGATAAAGGGTCTTTTTCAGCCAAAAAGACCTCAAAAACTCCCAAAAGTACTCACCGAAGAAGAAGTAAGCGCCCTGTTGCGTGCGGTGGGTAACCTCAAACACCGCTGTTTGCTTATGCTTATTTATTCTGGTGGATTGCGTTTGGGAGAAATCATTGCATTGCGATTACCCGATCTTCAACCTGAAAAAGAACGGCTGTTCATACGTTCAGGCAAAGGCAATAAGGACCGCTGTACGCTCCTTTCAGAAAAGGCGTGGGGACACCTAAAGCAATATCTGGAGTTGTATAAGCCGATTGAATGGGTATTTGAGGGTGTCCATGGAGGACAGTACAGTGAGCGCAGTGTACAGGAGATTTTCACCCAAGCCAAGCTCCGTTCCATGGTTAACCCGGAAGCCACCGTCCATACTTTGCGCCACTCCTTTGCTACACACCTGCTTGAAAAAGGCGTGGATTTGCGTTATATTCAGGAATTGTTGGGGCATGCCAGTTCAAAAACCACTGAAATCTACACCCATATCACGAAAAAAGGTTGGGGAAAGATAAAAAGCCCGCTGGATAGTTTGAATATTTAGGGTGCTGCGAAAATAAATTTGCCAACAAAGTCTGCATATTAGAACTGAGCCTATATATTTGCGTTGCTAACCTCAAAATGAAACAATCATGCCCGCCGCTAAAAAAACCGGAAAATTGATGCCCCCTGACTGCGCCATGTGCGTGTTCAGGGGGCATTTTACATTGGCTGCTTACCCGCACCGGACGACTAAGTGAAAAACAGAAAGTTACTTAGTCGTCTGGTGCCGGGAAGCAGTAGTTAGTGCCAACTTAAAGAAAATAAAAAATGCTAAAATTCATAGACTTATTTGCAGGTATTGGAGGATTTCACCTAGCCTTGAAAAAGCTGGGGCATCAATGCGTTTTTGCCTGTGAGATAGATAAGACTTTGGCAGACTTGTATGAAAAAAACTATGGTATCCGGCCTGAAGGCGACATAAAAAAGGTTGATATAAAAAGTATTCCACCACACGATATTTTGTGTGCGGGCTTCCCTTGCCAACCTTTTTCAAAAGCAGGAAAAATGTTAGGAAGAAAAGACAATACGCTTGGAAACCTTATTGATGAAATTTTAAAAATATTACACCACCATAAGCCCACTTTCTTCATTTTGGAGAATGTCCCTTTTATTGCCAAACAAGACAATGAAATTATGTGGCGTTATATCAAAAGTGAATTTGAAAGAGCCGGATATACTTCAGACGAAAGGATTTTTTCCCCGCATCAATTCGGGATACCTCAACATCGCCACCGAATATACATTGTAGGTAGCCGCAAAAGATTAAAACACTTTTCATGGATTGAACCACCTGGCGAAATACAAACCGACATCCGGAGTATTTTAGATATTAGACCTTTAGAAGCAAAGTCTATTGGCACTGAGGAACAAAAGTGTTTGGATTTATGGCAAAAGTTTATAGACTGCATTCCTGCAAACGTTCCTATTCCAAAATTTCCTATTTGGGGAATGGAATTTGGGGCAACTTATGCAGTAGAAGATGGAAAAACTCCTTTGCAACTTACTGAAAAAGAATTAGGAAAGTTTAAGGGCGTATTCGGAAACCCATTAAAAGGATTGAGCAAAAATGAACAATATAGACTTCTACCAAGTTACGCCTTTAATATTGATAAAAACGGGAATTACCCCAGTTGGAAAAAACGCTATATTCAACAAAACAGAGATTTCTATGCTAAATATGAGATAGAACTTAAAGAAGTTGCCGCTAAAATTGCACAACTACCTATAGCAAGTTGGCATAAATTAGAGTGGAATGTAGGCGACAGTGACAGAAATCTGCGCAATTATATTATTCAGTTTAGAGCGTCGGGAATAAGGCTTAAAAAAATCGAAACATCACCTTCATTGGTTTGTACCAATACACAAATTCCGATTATAGGTTGGGAAAATCGTTACATCACCAAAACAGAAGGGGCAAGATTGCAGAGTATAGAAAACATACAACTTCCTGAAAATTATGGTACGTGTTTTAAGGCGTTAGGTAATGCTGTGAACGTTGAAATCGTGCATAAGATTGCAGAACGCCTTATCAAAGAAGATTTAACAAGGAATATAATTAAAATGGAAGTTGTAAAAAGTGAGAAAACTTTCAAAGTAGCTGGCAATGGAACAAATTAACCAAATCAATATACGCCCAAGCGTAAGCATTCTTTCTGCTTTAAGACATTTGAATTACAAAACTTGGTTTGCCCTTGCTGAATTCGTAGATAATGCCATAGATAGTTACGTTAAAAATGAAAAAGAGTTGAAAGATATTGAAGGCGAAGATTTTAAACTAAAAGTAAAAATCAATATTAACCCTACCGAGAACAAAATAACCGTTTCAGATAATGCCGCTGGTATACATGCGAAAGACTTTGAGAGAGCTTTAAAGACGGCTGAAATCCCACCTATTAATACCGGATTGTCCGAGTTTGGAATGGGTATGAAGTCCGCAGCTTGTTGGTTCTCTGATTATTGGTTGGTTAACAGTACTGCATTAGGCGAAACTGTGAAACGTACTGTTTCTTTTGATGTTCAAAAAATTGTTTCTCAAAAAATTGAAAACCTTGATGTAAGTAATGAAATAGTCAAAGAAAACAAACACGGAACAATAATAGAGCTCCATAAGGTTCATAATTTACCACAAAGGAGGGCAATTGGGAAAATAAAAGACCATCTGACTAGCATTTATCGTGATTTTATTCGCCAAGGTATACTTGAATTATATTTCAACGATGAGCACTTGTCTTTTGAAGAGACAAAAGTTTTGACAGCGCCATTTTATAAAACTCCTGATAGTGAGCCAATCCATTGGATAAAAGAAATTCCTGCGGACTTTGAGATAAGGGAAGGCTTAATGGTAACAAAAGGTTTCGTTGGGATATTAGAAACCATTGAGGCGGGAAAGTCTGGATTAGCCATTTTCAGACGTGGTAGAGTGATTTTGGGCAGCGCTGATGAAGGTTTTAAGCCGTATGCAATCTTTGGGCAAGCAGGTTCATTTAAGGACAAACGTATTTTCGGGGAACTTCACGTTGAAGGTTTCCAAGTAAGTCACACAAAAGACGGTTTCAAAAATGATGATGATATGCAGACATTTGTAGAGTTGATTGCGGATTTCATCGACGAAGATCCGTCTTTACTCAAACAAGCTGAGGGTTATCGTGCTCGATCTTCAGACAAAGATTATAAAAAATCAGCTACGGAAGCAGTTAAAGAAACAGTTGAAACCGCAAAAAAAACATTGCCAAACCCTGTAAAACAAATAATTTCAGAGGGAAAAGAACCTGAAAAGCCAGAACAACAACTAAGTCCAGCCAATCAAGAAAAGTCAAGTTATGAAACATTTGAAATAAAATTTAACAACTTTGACTGGCTCATTGATGTAGAACTTTCTTGGGATACCAACCTAATAAATTGGATTGAAGTAGGTGATAAGTACATCAGGATTTATGATATAGACAACCCCAAATTATATCGTAACACCAAGAAAATCGGAATAAGATTGGCTTTACGACACCCATTTTGCGAAAAATACGCAGATACAGATAAAACAAGGATTACCCCTTTATTACGTTTAGCTGTTGCTATTGGAATGTCCGAAGTAATCGCTAGGGAAAGTGGAGTAAATAACTCTTCTTTTTTTCGCAACAACATCAATAAACTTTTAACAGAAGCATTATCAGAATAAAAATATGGGAACTTGGACACCTATTGTTGGGGAAGAAACCAAACAACTTTTGGAATGTTTGAAACTTGACGATGTTTCAACGCAGAGGCTATTGGATGAAACAAAATCCATTTTATCCTTATGCGGAAGCCCTGAACAAAAAACAAACGATGAAACAGGGCTGATTTTTGGTTATGTACAAAGTGGTAAAACAATGTCATTTACTGCACTAACAGCATTGGCAAAAGACAATGATTATCAAATTATTATAGTCATTGCAGGTATTTCCACAAATTTACTTGATCAATCCACTAAAAGACTTGAAAAGGACCTGAGGTTTAATGAAAGGTTTGACCGAAAATGGTTAGGTGTTAAAAAAAACCCTACGAATACATCAACTGATCGAGACGACATTAGCACCGTTCTAAAAGAGTGGAAGAACTCAACATTTCCCGAAGAAGAAAGAAGAACCGTTTTAATCACGGTAATGAAAAATCCAAAACATTTACAGAATTTGTTAGACGTGTTACATAGGTTGGATTTGCGAGAGGTGCCAACCTTGATAATTGATGACGAAGGTGATCAGGCAAGTCTGAATACAAAAGCTCGAAGAAATGCTATGCTTGGGCTTTCAGAAGAAGATTTAACTGAACAAGATTTAAGCACTATATACAGACGAATAATCGCAATCAAAGAACTTTTGCCACATCATACATTTGTGCAATATACGGCGACTCCGCAAGCTAATTTATTCATTAATATTTTAGATAGGCTTTCGCCAAATTTCATAAAACTACTCACGCCAGGCGATGCTTATACTGGTGGGCAAACATTTTTTATTGAGAATCACAGGCTTGTGCGCCCAATTCCCGTAGATGAAATTGGGAATGATATTGTTGATGATAGAGGTGAATATGATAATAGCGGAAGGATGACAGGTGAAACACCACCCCAAAGTCTGTTATACGCAATGCAGGTGTTCTTTTTAGGCGTTGCAGCAGGTAAATTATTGAAAGATACTCCCAATCGCTCGATGATGATACACCCATCAAGGTTACAACTTGACCAAAGATTGTATTTCGATTGGGCTAATAGTATAAAAGAAAGATTTGTTTCAACGCTTCAAATGCAAGATGACGAATATGACAAAACCGAACTTGTCAAAGAGTTTGAAATAGCATATAAGGATTTGAAACGAACAGTTGAAAACTTGCCACTCTTTGACCAAATTTTAGGCAATAAACTCACAACGGACCGTTTAGAACATGCAATTAGTTCAACAAAAATTGAGGAAGTAAATAGCAGACAAGGAAAAACACCATTAATTAAGTGGAGAGACCATTTCGCATATATTTTAGTTGGCGGCCAATCATTAGATAGAGGATTTACGGTTGAAGGATTAACAGTAACGTATATGCCACGCCCTGTCGGAGTTGGTACGGTAGATACCATCCAACAAAGAGCAAGATTTTTCGGATACAAGCGAAAATACTTGGGTTATTGCCGAATTCACCTTGATGAACCTTCCATAAACGCATATAGACATTATGTGGAACACGAGGAGGATTTACGTAGAAGTTTGACAGAAAACAACCTTGCCAACCGCCATATAAACGATTGGGAAAGAGAAGCTATATTAGAAAGAGCTTATCAATTAGCACGCAAAAACGTCTTTTCAAATGAGTTTGAACGTTTTGACTTATCCAATGAATGGTTTAGAATTTCAGCCCCACACGATTTAACTAATATTATTGACAATAATCGAAAAGTTACACAGGCTTTCATCGCTTCTATTCAAGAGTTATTCCAAGAGGATAATGGACACCTAGGAAGAACAGACGAACAGAAACATGCTGTTTGCCAAATAACCGTTATGCGAGCATTTGAGAACTTTTTAATGAAGCTCAAATTCACAAGAGATAGTGACAGTGTTGGTTTTACAGCTCTAAAAAGTGTAATATTGAGGTATTTAGAAGAGTATCCAACCCGAAAAGCAAATATCTACTTAATGAAAAAAGGAGAAGTCAGAGAACGTCAACTTACTAAGAAAGACGAGATACAACAACTCTTTCAAGGTAAAAACCCAAGAGTGGGCGAGGTTATCTATCCTGGCGATAGCGAAATAAAAGATTTTGCTAACTTGACAATTCAAATTCACAATCTGAACTTAGTAAACAGAGATACAGGTGAAGTATTTGAAAATGTCTATACCATTGCCGTTTGGATACCTGAAGAAATGAATAAAAGTATCATTAGGCTAGGTGATAAAATAAGGTAACTGGTTAGCACGATCTGCTCTACATAGAACAGTGATAAAAAAATATAACTT
>CAYVPM010000183.1:0-6100 GCA_964453475.1 uncultured Saprospiraceae bacterium
GACGGGAATCGAACCCATATCGAAGGTTTAGGAAACCTCTATTCTATCCGTTGAACTACAGGGCCAAATGCGGGCGCAAAGTTACAACATTACCCAATATCTGCACTAAAAACTCTGAATCCAGGCGCCTATCTGGTCCATAAAATCGGTGAGCAGGCTCGGTGCGAGGAATATTGGGCAGAAAAAACCAAACAAAGCCCCGTAATAGTGGGCCGTGTGGTCGATATTGTCCTGTCCCCGCTTGGCTTCGTAGGCGCTGTTCCACAGATACAATATGCCAAAAATAAAGGCCCTGATGTGAATGGGCAGGATTATGAACATGATCTTTCCCATCGGGTTGATCAAAATGGAGGCGAAAAGCACTGCCGCCACCGCACCGGAAGCGCCGATGCTGGCAAAACCGGGCGAATCTTTGTACTTGACAAACGTAGCCGATGAAGCCGCCACAATGGCTGCCAGGTAAAAAAGCAGGTAGAGCGAGACACCCATGCTCCCAAAACGCTCCAAAAACCAGGATTCAACAAAGGGTCCAAAAAAATAGAGGGTGAGCATGTTGAAAATGAGGTGCATATAATTGGCATGGAGCAGCCCGCCCGTCAGCCATCGGTAGTGTTCCCCATTGCGTTTCTCTTCATAAGGCCAGTGTTTCAGCTTCACGAACAGGTATCGGTTGTTGAACCCCATAAAGGAGATAAGGCAGGTGAAGGCGATAATCAAATACGTAATCATATTTCGTGTGTATACTGTGATTAATGTGAATTGAGTGATGGGAAATGCTTGATTTTCAAATGATTATCCGATCACGATTTTCACAACCACGCTGCGTTGACTATACACTTGAACTGAACCTGAGTATTTTTCGATTCAAGCGCTGAAACACGTTATCATAGCAAATCCGGATGATGTGCCACCGTCAACCGTCAACCGTCAACCGTCAACCGTTATGATAAGGCTCGTTTTTCAAAATCGTCATCGCCCGGTACAATTGCTCCAGGAAAAATAGCCGTACCATTTGGTGGCTGAAGGTCAGTTTCGACAATGCGAGCTTTTCATCGGCGCGGGCGTAAACATCGGGCGAAAAACCGAAGGCGCCGCCAATCACGAACACCATTTTTTTGCCGGGGGCTGATAAGCGCCGCTCCAGCCAGGCTGCCATTCCCGGAGATGTGAATTCCAGCCCCTTTTCATCGAGCAGCACCAGGTAGTCGTCGGGTGATAGTTTGGCAAGCAGTGCTTTACCCTCTTCGGCTTTCAACAGTGTCGGGTCGGAAAACTTGGTTTTTACATCGTGGAAGATAACAAGGGTGAATGGCAGGTAGTTCCGCAGTCTTTTTTCAAAAATTTCGATGCCCGCTTCCAGGTATTTTTCGTTGGTTTTCCCAATGGCCCAAAGTTCGATTTTCATGGTTAGGCAAAAAGGTACTTGCGTTTGGCTTTTGGCAGCAGTTCGGCCAATTCTTCCGGCAGTGAAGGTCTGTCGGCGTACCTGGCGAGTATTTCTTTCGCGATTTTGAGCATGAGTTCGGACTGACCCTTTTGGCCCAGTTCTTCCAGGCGTTGCCGCACATGTTTTGCGGCAGGCGTTCCGAAATGAACGTCGAGGTAATCAGAAAGCAATCGCACGTAAAGCGCTCGCAGAAAAGGCGTTTGAGTTTGGAAAAAGAAGGTTTCATAACGCTGCAGCATGGCTATTGACCCTTCACTATCAAGCAATTGCGCCAGTTCGTCCAATTGACCTTCAGCGGCAAGTGCCGCCGCCAAAAAGTTCATTTCACCGCGCAAGGCCAGTTCTCCCACCAGCTTTTCACGCACCTTGGGCCATTTTTTCCCCGCGACTTCTTTCAATTTTTTGAAGGCCTCGAAATTGCCCGATTTCATAAAACGTTGGCGCAGCATTTCCAATTGAAGGGATTGTTTGCCTTTTTGTTCGGCGACAAAAAGCACGATATCTTCTACCTCGCGCTGGTGTTTGGAGATGAACAGCTGTTTGGACAAAAAAGCCGTTCCGGCCAGCAGCACCGCATCCCAATGCTTCATGTAGTACAGTTGCAGGATGGCTGTTCGAATCACCTCTGGTGTTTCCACAAAATCTTCCAGCACTTTCGGCACGGCTTCCGGCATTTGCCGCACGGCCAGGGAGGCCAGGAACAAATCCAGGACAAAGGAAGGCGCAGGATGTGGAGTGGTGTCGAACAGGTTTCGGATCAAATCGTTCTTTTCGCCGCCCGCGGCCGTTCCGCTCAAAAACTGGATGGCCACCCGTTGCATTTCTGTCGGGAAGAGTCCCGTGGAGCCCAGATCAAAAACCAGTTGCCAGGCCGATTCACGCAGTTCTACGGACAAATGCCGCTCCGAAATTTCTGTTATTTTTTCCAGGGAAAGCTGGCAAAAATGCAGCAAAGCCTCCCGGCGGTTGCCCTCCAGTTTCTCCAAAGCAGGCAGGCTTTGCATCAGAATGGCCGCCGATATCTGAAACATCCCGCGAAAGTTGCCTTCTTCTGCCGCCATATTGAGTTGTACCTCAAGCCCGTCGAGCGCTTTGCGCACGCGGCGGAAATCAGGGTCGCGGTATGCCCCTTTGGCATTGACCGTTTTGGGGAACACCGATTCGAGCAACAACGCGTATGGGTTATCCGATTCGGTAATAGAGCCGGCAAACCAGGTTTTCAGGGCCAGGGCAAAATCGCGGTCGCGGCGGGCGTAATCGCGTACGAACATTTCCAGTTCTGATGCTGTTGCGTTCTCCAGCACGGTTTGGGTGTTTATCCGGTTCAGTGTTTTCGATTGGGATGCCTCTGCTTTTGCCCTGCGCTCCTCAGCGCGTTTGTCGAGGTATTGTCTGATTTTCAACAACGAAGCGGCGATGTGTACGCACATCAAACGGCGGCCGGGCGTAAAACATTCGCAGGAAAACGCCTTGATCTTTTGGGGCGTAATGATGACTTCTGTTTCAAAACTGTCGTCTTCCTTATCCACGCGGGCCACCCAAAAATGCGTTTCGATTTCCCGCAAATTGCGCACACTGCCACTTTGGCTCAACTGGTCGGCAGCCTCCCAGGTTGCCGGGCTTATATTGTGTTCAAAATCTTTGATCCAGTATTTCATGGAGTGCAAGTGTAAGGCAAATTGGGGGCAGGTTTACAACAGCAAAACATCAAATGTACAGCGGTGTTTCAAATTATTGCGAATTTCGCCGCGAAATACCCGTCGAGCGGGCAAAACGAAGCATTACCTTTGCAACATGAGAACCCTGTATTTAGTACGACACGCCAAATCCAGCTGGGAACAGCCGGGGCTGCGCGATTTTGACCGCGCCCTCAACGAACGTGGTTTGCACGATGCTCCACGCATGGCACAGCTGTTGGCAAAACAAGGCGTAAAGCCCGACCTGTTGATCAGCAGCCCCGCCAAAAGGGCGCTGACCACTGCGATTTTCTTTGCCGAAGCCTTTGGGTTGGGCGCCAATGATGTGCAGCGGGAACCCAATATTTACGAGGCCTACCCGGAACAAATCCAATACATCATCAGCAAATTGCCCGACGATGCCCGCACCGTAATGATTTTTGGGCACAACCCCACCTTCACAGATGTTGCCAACAGTTTCACGGAAGATTTTATAGACAATTTGCCCACCTGCGGCGTTGTAAAGATCAATTCCAGTGCCGAAACCTGGGATTCGTTTTACGAGGCCAACTCAAAAGTGAGTGCCTGTTATTTCCCAAAAGAAGTACTGTGATGAAATACCTGACTTGTTGCCTCCTCTTGAGCTTTTTCCTTGCCTGCACCGAAAAAACGGAAAAACCTGTGCTTTCCGACGAAAAGCTGGCGCGCATCATGGCCGACCTGAACATTGCTGAGGCAGCAACGATAGGCCTGGCAGGCTACCCGAAAGACAGCATGGTGCAGGTGTACATCGCTCAGGTGTTCGAAATGCACGGCACTACTTTGGAAGCCTATGAAAATGACCTGCGGATTGTGGGTACGGATTTGCCGAGGCTGAAGGCGATTGTGGACGCTTCGATTGCGCTGCTGGATGGCAAGCAGCAGTAAATACCCGTGCTTCGCCTCAGCAACTATGCTCCTGCAGCGCGCAGTGCCCGTTCAATCTGCCAACGATGCCGTTCAAAATGCACAGAAAAAAAACTCAGCATCTGGAGCCAGCCCAGCCTTCCTGCGCGCGGGTGCTTGTACACGGCCTTGTCTACTAAGGCTTCCGGCATTTGCGCCAGAAAATCCGTCCACTTTTCCCTGTTTTGTTGCCAGCGCTCCCTGATTTCTGCATGGGTGCTATAAGCCGGAAGGTTGTCGCCACTCATGGCTGGCGCTCTGAATTTCAGGGGCATGTTCAAAGTGATTTTCAACAAAAGGCTTCGCCAATGCACGCCCAGCCCCACTTTTTCAAACGATCCCCCAAACCCAAGCTTCTTTTGAACATAATTATAGGAAAGTTCTTCTACCATGATAAGGTGCCATGCTGTCTGGGCGGCCGACCACCCATGTTCTGCCGGGCGGCGGTTCAGGGCATCCTCCGGGATTTTTAACAAATGTTGGAGCAGGGCATCCACTTTTGCCCCGTATTTTGCGTTCGATTGCAATATTTCTGCTTTCATGTCTACTGTGATTAAAGTGATTTTGAATGATTTGAGTGAAACAAATGCTTGATTTTAAAATGATTGTAGTATTTCGTCTTTCATAACCACTTTGCGTTGACTATCCATTGTTTCAAACCAGGAGAAGTGGCTAATTTTTATTCAATTTCAAGGAATTATCACCAATTTTGCCCCGATTACAATTTTGAATGACTATGGCAAACTCCCCTTATACACTGATTCCTTTCTTTTTTCTTTTCACTTTAATACAGCCCATAAATGGACAAAAAATCGATTGGCAAGAAAACTACCTGACTGCTGCGGCACACCCAGGCGACAACGTAGAGGAATTCCTTGCCCGCTATGGCCTGGCGGCATTCGACTGCAATGTTAACGAATTTTGCAGGCTCAACAACGTTAAAGAACGCGCCAAGCTTAAGGCCGAAGGTATTTACAAACTCCCAATTTGTGTAGCTGCCTACAACGGTAAAAGTATTCGAAGCAGCATCGGCATCAATGACTGGAAAACCGCAGTCCGTATCGACACCTACAACAAGAATGCCCAAAAAGAAGGGCTGCGCCCGGAAAGCTTCATCGACAACAAGCAGCTATGGGTGCCTTTGCACGAGTTGAACTGCCCCGAAGAAGCCGCAAAAAAAACGACAGAAACGGAGACTCCCAACAAACCCTCAGCGGCCATCACGGGCCTCCACGGCGAAGATGAACTGACCAAAGGCAGCCGCAACTACCCTATTTTCGGGAAAAGTTACCAAAAAACGCCGCTGATCGACCGCCGTTTGAAAGGCAAGGTTTTTTACCTCATCAGCGGCCACGGCGGGCCGGACGTTGGGGCGCAAGGAAAAAGGGCGGGCGTCACCCTCTGTGAAGATGAATATGCCTACGACGTCACGCTACGACTCTTGCGGCTTCTGCTCAGCCACGGCGCAACGGTTTACATGGTGGTGCGCGATGCTAACGACGGCATTCGCGACGAGAACTACCTCAAATGCGACAAAGACGAGGAGGTTTATGGGAAACAGGTTATTCCTTTTAACCAAAAAGAGCGGCTCCTGCAACGCACCGATTTCATCAATGAAATGACAAAAAAACACTTGCGCGCAGGCGTGACCGACCAAACTGTGGTCGAAATCCACGTGGACTCCCGCAGCCACGATACCAAAACGGACGTGTTTTTTTACTTCCGCCCCGGCAGCGACGCCAGCAAAGCACAGGCGGAAAGACTGCACCAAACTTTCCTGAGCAAATATACCCGCCTGCGTGGCGAACGCGGCTACGGCGGCACGGTCTCAGCGCGCAACTTGCTGACACTCAAGGAAACCAATACCCTGAAAGCTGTTTACATAGAACTGGCCAATATCCAAAATGACTGGGACCAGCAACGGCTGGTAATAAAAAACAACCGGCAGGCACTGGCGAACTGGTTGTATCAGGGCTTGAGTGGGCGGTAGGCAAGGGGCAAGTTGGCAAGTTGGCAAGGGGCAAGTTGGCAA
>CAYVPM010000184.1:0-6094 GCA_964453475.1 uncultured Saprospiraceae bacterium
AAAAATGATATGCGGATGAAGCGAACTTACCAGCAACAGACGACTAAGTAAAAGTTAAATAATCACTTAGTAGTTCGTTGCGGGGAAGTAAAGTTGTAAGCCACTAAAATAGTCTAAGGCAAAATATGAAAGATGCAGAAGAGTATTGTCCAAGTGACAAAAAAGATTGGAGAAAATGGCTCGAATTGAACCACAACAAGAAAGCGGGAGTTTGGCTCGTTTTTTATAAGAAAGGATCCGCGAACTATAATCTAAGTTGGAGTGAATCAGTAGATGAGGCCCTTTGTTTTGGTTGGATTGATAGCACAAAAAAGGCAATAGACAGTACTAAATACAAGCAGTATTTCAGTAAACGAAAAGCGAAAAGTAATTGGTCCAAGATAAATAAGGAAAAAGTGGAAATATTAATAGACCAGGGACTTATGGAAGAAGAAGGTTATAAAAGCATCGAAGTTGCCAAAGAAAATGGTTCCTGGACCATTTTAGATGAAGTTGAAGTGCTTGTAATTCCAGAGGATTTAAAGGCAGAACTGGCGAATTACAAAGGCTCTATGGAATACTTTGACAGTCTAGGCAAGTCTATTAAAAAGATTTTATTGTACTGGATTGTTTCTGCTAAAAGAAAGGAAACAAGGCAACAGAGAATTTTAGAGATCGTAGAAAATGCGCGTAAAAATTTGATTCCAAAACAATTTAGGTAGGATAAAAATGGCTTAAAACAAAATCTAAAACGGCAATAGCCCCTAAACTGGGCAACTGCGTTTAGTCAGGCGTTAACGCCAATAAAATGATAAAAAGGAGCAGCCATGAAAAGAACAATCTTTATCTTCATTGAGAGTGTACAATAAACTGTGTCAGGTGAAAAAAGTCAGTATTTTTCACCAAATTTACACAGGAAATCATGAAGTCAAAAAAGCAAGAAGGTTTTGATTACCAAAACTTTGAAAAAGAAGCGCTGAAAGCGCTGTATGAAGGCAAGCCCTTGGAAGAAGCCTTGGGGCCACTTTTAAAACGGATCGTCGAAGCTGGCTTACAAGGACAGCTCCAAAGTGTACACTATAGAAACGGTGGATACCACCCAGGGCGCCGCTTATCATTTTGGTGCCATCGTGGTAAATCTGAATGATGGTGAGGCAACCATACATGTTTGCCCCATTTTCCGCGCTGCGCAAAGTGTTGATTTTCAAACGCTCTGCGGTTACATAAAACTATTTTTACCTAGTTTCTAGTAATTTAAACTCCCGCCGCATTTGAGCCTTCCCGTAGCATAGTTCAGGAAGACCCAAGCAGTGCCTAGTTTTTTCCTATACTTTTGGTTATACCATGTAATTTTCCGCCCTGAATTTAACAGAATCCAGAAATTTGAGGAGCTTTTCAGTAAAACCCAGACCCTGCTTTTTGGGCGCTTTTTGATCAGTTTTCAGGGTTTTTTACAATTTATAAGCTTTAAACCTGAAAATCATTTACCTTTTTACCCAACCGTACATATGGCATTTAGTATTTCAATATTCCAGAAAACTGAAGAGCGGAAGCTGCTTTCAGACAAGCAGGCATTCTACGATGCGCTTGGTCGGGCAGAACCGGCAGCGATCCGGGCACTCGCAGGAAAAATTGCCTATGATGTGAAACAGGCAGCCCTGCACGCAGCCCTTAGCGCCGAAGATGCCGAGGAATTGATAAACGATGCCGTGATGATCACCATTACCAATGTGCAAAACCAGACGTTTTTGTACTCCGATTTTAGTCCGGCCGCATACGCAAAAGGTGTAGCAAGAAAGCTGATTGCCAACAGGATACGTACGAAAAAACCAAAGCAAGAGCAGCTGGAAGACAACGGAATGACCTCTGATTATGACCCGGAAGACTATGTGAACAACAAAGAACTGGAGCTTTTGGTCGGTAAATTATTGGGGAAACTGGAAGAAAATTGCCGTCAACTTCTCCGCTTGAAATACTTTGAAAATTTGCGCGACAAGGAGATCGTAGAACAAAATCTGACTTCCTACTCCTCTACAACATCGCTCAAAAGCAAGCGCAATCAGTGTATGAACAAGCTGATTGAAATAGCAAAAGAAACTGGCCTGTTGGATGACATTTGAGTCGAAAACAGGCACAACATATAGTCAACACAAAGTGGTTATGAATGCCGAAATGTTTGAATCATTTTAAAATCAAGCATTTGTTTCACTCAAATCATTCAAAATCACTTTAATCACAGTATACAATGAAAAATTTTGACATAGAATCTTACATAGACGGAGAGTTGAGTGGCGACGAACTGAAAGCATTCCAACAGGAAATGCAGGAAAATCCGGCATTTGCCCGCGAGGTGGAACAGCAACGGAGAATCAGCCAACATCTTCGCAACCAACTGCTTAGAGAGCATGTGACTGCCGTACTAAAGGAAAAGCCACCGACAGGCGCAGCTCGAAAATGGTGGTTCCTTGGCGGAACGCTACTGCTTCTGTTGGTAGTGTTCCTTTTGGTATTTCCGCAAACGTGGAAGGACGCTCCAGTACCCGGCGGAACGAAACAGGAAATACAGCCCGCATCTCCTGAAAACCCTGCGCCCGGAAAGGCGCCAGGCAATCCTGCTCTGGAGCCTGACCCCCAATCCCGGCCTTCAAAACCCTTTGCAGCCAACCGGCCCTCGGGCTTGCGGGCCCCTGTTTACCCGGCGCCAAACATCCGCGGACAACAGGACGAGAACAACGCCTGGCAAAAAACACTCGATCAACTTTGGTTCACAAAGTTCCCGCCACAAAACACCCGATTCAACGCACCTTTTTCTGATGTAGCGCAATTGTTGACCGCCCGGGATTTCCCCAACGCTTTTGTGGAACTGGAAACGCTGGAGTTGCAAAACCCTGCGAATGACACGCTCCGGCTGTTGAAGGCCTATTGCCTCCTGGAAATGGGAGAAGGCGCTGAAGCCCTTCGCTATTTCGATCAATTGGGAGACCGTGCGACCCAATGGAATGCTTACCTGCAGTGGCATCGGGCGCTTGGCCTGCTGGCCATAGGCGAGCCGAAAAAAGCCCTGCCGGAACTCCGGAAGATGGCCGATACTCCAAAGCACCCCTTCCAGAAACAAAGCTTGCGGGCGCTGGAGGTTTTGAAATAGGTTTTTGATAACAAACACACATATTCAATGAAATCAATCTTCTTTTCTCTTTTCTTTATTGGCCCGGCCCTGCTTGCCGCTCAAACCCCTGATTCCAGCGCCATCAAACAGGTGGATAGCCTGGTGCAGGTTTCCCGTACACTCACTGATCAGAGAGCATTCGATAAAGCCCTGAAAGTTAATGCTGCTGCGGAAACCATCGCATTGGAAAAACTCGGACGGGAATCGGCAAGCTATGGCAAAACCTGCCACAACCATGGTCGCGTGCTTCATAATTCGGGATTCTTCCAGGGAGCTGAAAAATGGTACCTGGAAGCGATCGCTATTCGGGAAAAAACACTGGGAAAGGAAAACCTCGATTATGCCGGGAGCGTGGGCAACCTCGGAAATATTTATGAGCAATTGGGCAAGTACGAAAAAGCTGAACAATTCTACCTTGAAGCCCTGGATATCCGGGAAAAATTGCAGGGAAA
The DNA here is from genome assembly GCA_964453475.1 of uncultured Saprospiraceae bacterium. Taxonomy (GTDB): domain Bacteria; phylum Bacteroidota; class Bacteroidia; order Chitinophagales; family Saprospiraceae; genus M3007. Next base: position 3,598 of record CAYVPM010000184.1, read on the forward strand.
GGAACATCCGGATTATGGCAATATCCTGGGCGGGCTCGGGCTTCTTTACCAGGTTACAGGCAACTACGAAAAAGCCGAGCCATTCTTACTCGAATCCAATGCCATCAGTGAAAAAGTGCCGGGAAAGAAGAGCCCCCACTATGGCGGAGGCCTGGTCAACCTCGCAAATAATTACGCTTCTCTGAATAAATACCATCAAGCTGAACAACTTTTCCTTAAAGCTAAATCCTTTTTTGAAGAAAGCATTGATGGTAGACAGCATCAATTTTACGTAAACTGCCTCCATGGCCTCGCAAACGTTTATGAAGAGAGAGGCAACTACGAAAAAGCCGAACAAACCCACCTCGAAGTCCAAACGATCATGAAAAAAGTGCTGGGAAAGGAACATCCCCAGTATGCCTCAGGCCTGGTTGGCCTCGGTAGGTTATACGAGACTATCGGCAACTACGAAAAAGCCGAACAATTCTTGCTCGAAGCCCTAGCCACCCAGAAAAAAGTGCTGGGAAAGAAACATCGCGAATATGCCGCAAGCCTGTTTGGCCTCGGCCGTGTAAACATGAGTATGGGCAACTACGAAAAAGCCGAACAATTATTACTCGAAGCTCTAGCGATCGATGAAAAAGTGCTGGGAAAGAACCATCCCGACTATGCTGGAACCCTGCTAACCCTCGGAAATTTGAACCTTACCAATGGCAAATACCCAAAAGCCGAGCAATTTTTGCTCGAAGCAGAAACCATTTTTGAAGGAAGGTTAAACAAAGGAGAAGAGACTGGTTACACAGAGTGCCTCTCTTTACTTGGTCTTCTGTACACCTTTACAAGCAACTACGAAAAAGCCGAGCAAAACCACCTCAAAGCCCTGGCGATCCATGAACAAGTGCTCGGAAAGGAACATCCCAATTATGCCGGACTCCTGTACGTCCTTGGAGTCAGTTACGTCTATATGGGCAACTACGAAAAAGCCGAACAAATCAACCTCGAGGCCCTAGCGTCCTATGAAAAAGTGCTGGGAAAGGAACATCGCATGTATGCTGAATGCTTGTTCCTCCTTGCATCCAATTACGTTGGTATGGGGAACTACGAAAAAGCTGAGCCGTTGTACAGAGAAATGTCGATATTGAATCAATCCCAATCGGAAAAGGGAGTTTACCATCTTTCCGAGCGGGAACTTGAGGTTTTCCTGAATGAATTTATTGAAAGACAGGACCAGGTCCTCTCTTTTGCCCAACGGTCTGCGCGTAAAAATATAGCACCAATGTGCTATGACAATGCGCTGTTCTACAAGGGCTTCCTGTCCCAGGCTACCAGGAAGATTCAGCGAATGACTCTTTCCGACCCAACCGCCGCCGAAAACTTCAACCAACTCAAAGCCCGTAAACGGCGACTTTCCATCCAATATGCCCGGCCCTTCGCCGAGCGGGACAGCATGACAATCGCTACCCTGGAGATTGAGGCCAACAACCTTGAAAAGGAACTCGCCCGTTCGGTTGCCGGATACGCCGAGGCCCGTCGGCAGGTGAAATGGCAAGATGTACAGGCGACCCTGAAAGCAGGCGATGCCGCCATCGAGTTTGTGCATTTTAAAGTTGACTTTCTTAAAGAGACGGACAGCACCATGTACGCAGCTCTGGTTTTGCTACCTGATGCCGAACAACCCCGGTTCATGCCACTTTTCGAAGCAAAACAGCTCGATGCTTTGCTGAAACCCGCAGACACGCGCAAAGTGGATTGGGTGAATCAACTTTACGCGGAAACCGGCAATGACCAAACATCACTGTACGAACTGCTTTGGGGGCCCCTTGAACCTGCGCTTGCAGGCGTGAAAACTATTTATTTTTCTCCCAGCGGCCAACTGCACCGGCTTAACCTCAGCGCCTTCGCCCTACCGCCGATGCTCCGCGGACCATCCGAAACAAGCACACTCGGCGAGCGTTACCGACTCATCGAAGTGGGCAGTACAAGACAATTGGTAACAGGTAGCGGGCAGCAGGCCCCGCGCAGCAGCAACCAGGCTATGCTTTTCGGCGGCATCCAATACGAACAGGACAGTACCGCCATCGCTTCGGCCAACACCAACATTGAAAACAATCTCACCGCTTCCAGAAACAGAGGGTTGAACTTTGCCAGCACCGACTCAACGCTTCGGGGTGGAAAGTGGAAATACCTCCCCTGGACCAAGGTGGAGGTAACGGCGCTGGAAGGCATCCTTGCAAAGGCTGGTATTAAGGCCACCAAGCGAATAGACTACGAAGCAAGCGAAGAAGCATTCAAATCCCTGGGTGTAGACCAGCCCTCGCCCCGCATCCTGCACCTGGCCACACACGGTTTTTTCTTTCCGGACCCGAAGGCGAATCCGCAATCTGCAATCCGCATTCCGCAATCGGAAGAACCCGTATTTAAAATGTCGGAACACCCGATGATCCGTTCCGGCCTGCTTATGGCGGGTGGCAATTACGCCTGGGAGAAAGGAAAGCCTGCCAGGCCCGAAGCGGAAGAC
>CAYVPM010000185.1:0-6088 GCA_964453475.1 uncultured Saprospiraceae bacterium
ATCTATGTGCGCTATGTGGTGAAGGAGAAATGAACCTAATATCGAAAACAGTACAGATAGAGGGGTTGTGTCAAAAGGGTCAGAATTGAAAATGTTGCCAAACTTTATTTCGATTTTCTTGGCCAAGACCTTCCAGGTTTTCAAAACCTGGAAGGTCTAAGCGCTCGAACGAAATTAAAATCGGTTCGATTTTCGTAGCCAGGCCTTTTGACACAACCCCTACACAATAAGCGGATATTCAGTATAAATAAACAAGCTTTTTTGCCCGCTTTACCGCCCTAATTGCCCTGAAAGGGCGAATTCAATAACATTGCGCAACGCCCAATGAATAAAGCCGGAAACATACGCGCCCTGAAGGGGCTTACCGATGTTGTAGAAAAGCAAGAAAGCCCCTTCAGGGCGCGAATACATAAGCCATCTTCACACCGGGCGATGCCCGATGTTGATGCTAGGACCCCTTCAGGGTCAAAAAGGCCCAAATCAGCGCTTTTTTTAAAAAAATCCGGGATGACTCATGTTTTCAGCTTTTTACAGGAAGGCCCTTGCAACCACGCTTATCCGGCGGACGCGTAAGCTTTCCAATATTTACCTGACTCCTATTTGGCCACCTTCAATTGGAGCAGCACAACATAAATAGCAATAGCACTTACGACAGCCGGAAGGAAACCGAAAAAAGGAACCATAGCAGCGGTGTACACAAGCAGGAAGAGATGGACATTGCTTTTCATGGAAAGTATTTCCATGATCTCGCTCTTTTTGACCATGTTTGCCGCGATGTACAACAAAACGCCGCCAATACATGCCATCGGTACGCTCTCCAAATACGTGGCAAGAAATGCCGCGAGCAGAAGTTTAAACGTAAATTTGGCGATACCGGCTAAAGGAGAAACAGCGCCTAGTTTAATGTTCACAGCCGTTCTTGCCAGGGCGCCTGTGTGCGGGAAACCATTGAACAAAGGCGTAATAATATTAACCATGCCTTGCCCCCAGAGTTCTTTGTTAGGGTTAAATGGCATGCCTTGGTTGTTGGCAAGCCGATCGGCCATTCGGGAGCACAAAAGACTTTCAATTGCCGCTACAAAATAGATGGCAACTACATAGTAAATAAAGTCAAAAACCAGTGAAGATGTCCAGGCTTCTGGGAGAGATGGCATGGTAAAAACCAAAAAATCGGTCGGGATGGCCCCAAATTTATCTTTAATGACGATCATTCCCTTGTCACTCCAAAAGGTAGTAGCGGCAAGCCAGCCCAAAGCCAAGGCAATTAAAGGCCCCGGCAAGTAGGTAGAAATGCTTTTTGATACCCGACACAAAATAAAGGTCGCTATGGCAACCATCAGGGCATACGGGTTGAATTCGCTCATATAGCTACCAATATTTTTAATTTGGGTCGCTAAACCATACCCCAGTTTACTTTGATAGCCTAAAACCTCCCCCATTTGGGAGAAGGCGATTACAACAGCAATGCCAATGGTAAAACCTACGACAATCGAATGGGGCACCATTGATACGATCTTGCCAAGTTTGAACAGACCGGAAATCATCAATAAAACGCCTGCTGCAATGGAGACCAAAATCAAAAAACTGTGATTGTACGTAGCCATCAACCCGCCGATAACTGGAATATAGGCAGCTGTCGGGCCATATACCTGATATTTCGAGCCGCCAAATAAGGCGCCAAGCAAACCCGCCACGGCTCCGCCCACAATTCCCTGCTCCGGACGCAGTCCTGAAGCCATCGCAAATCCCATGGCCAATGGAATGGCCACCATGGCAACCACCAAACCGGCAGTCAAATCTTTGGTAATATTCCCCACTAAATTCCCTTTCTTGAGGTCTTCATATCTTCCATCGACAGGCGTAAGAAATAACTTCAATCTGCCAAACAGGGTTTCCTCTTGTGTATTCATAAAAGTTGTATTTTATTGGTGTGAAAAGTGCAACGTGGATGAGCCCATTTGCGAAAAATAAAAAAGTAAACTGTGATTAAAGTGATTTGATTGATTTGAGTGATGGAAAATACTTGATTTTCAAATGATTATCCGATCAGGACTTTCACAACCCTTTGAGTTGACTATAAAGTGATTTTGAATGATTTGAGTGACCTCCTACGCCCTGAAAAAGGGCTTCGGCGGGTAAAAAACAAATGCTTGATTTTAAAATGATTGTAGCATTTCGTCATTCATAACCACTTTGCGTTGACTATACTTAAAAACCAGAAAATAAGGTGCTGAGAAATTTAGAGCAAGTTGGGAGGGCGCTCCGGTATAAAGGTGAACAGTTCTGAAACAAGCTGTTCGTTGTGAGAGACAAGTGACTTTTGGGCAGTTGTTAATTCGCCGATATTGAGATTGTAGGCAACAAAAAGGTCGGCTGTAATCTCTTTTTCTTTGCCTTCCTCTTTTTCGTTTTTTGTATCTTTTTCACCCTTCAGGTCCTTTTCGCATTCGGTTATTGCGCAGCCGTTTTTGTGCAAAAGCTGGCTTCCGAATGGGACGACCACATTCAAAGACATGATTGTTAAGAAAAAAATAGGAAAAAAACGCCCCATACTTTTGTTGCTGCTCAATTTCAGGCCACAAAGTAGTTCAGTATTTGCACATTTTTAAAACAAAATTTGAAATGTGTTGCAGCGACGAAAAATAATATTCTTAAAAATCCGCTCTTTTCAGCAACTAAGTTGGTGTGCCACGCGTGCCTGCTGAAGTTTAATAATGCCCGGGCGGGAAAAAACGCCGTAAGATATTCAATGCGCCCCCGACAACTCGGTAAAATATTGAAAAACAAAGTCTTATTCAACTGCTAAAGCTTTATTAATTTCTGTATCTTATTGTAATTGCTGGACTCACTCATGGCTTTCACAAAATACAGTCCCGCAGGAAACGATGAAATATCAATAGGATGAGAAGGTTCGTAGGTTTCAATTGTTCGAAGCAATCTGCCAACAGCATCATATATTTCTATCTGGCTGAAGCCTGGGCTTCCTTTGATCGAAAACGTACTCAGAACGGGCATTGGAATAATTTGAATCCATTTATCCGTGTGGACAACTTCATGCACAGGGCTTACATTGGGGTCATAGAAACCAAAATCGACGGTGTTATTGCCACTTGCATCGTAATTGATATTACAATTGGCAGGATCACCGTCATTCAACGGTTCTTCATCTAGCGTGAGGGTCACGATACCGGACATGATATCCGAAAAGGCACTGCCAAAACCATTGTTGTCCAAATCTACGTTATTATCGGCATTCGCTTGAAAGCCATTTGTAGAGACGAAGCCCTTCAATGGCTCTCCGGGGTCCCAATTATTTACACTCCACACAAAAACCACATAGTTGCCGGGCTGCAAACCGGAAAATCTATAATATCCATTTTCATCTGTCACCCGAACGCCACCGAAGCCCTGCCAATCAGGGATATTATCGCCATCCGAATCCGACCAAATCACCAAAGACACCCCCGGAATGCCCGGCTCTTCGGGGTCGTTTATGCCATCCCGATCCAGATCGTTCCATACCCTGTTGCCGACCGAAACGATTCCAGGCGATACAGGATTACTACAGTCAACATAGCAAAATGCCATGTCGTTGATTGCCTGGATCATTTCATTGCCCAGTGCTTTTCCAATGTTTAAGAAAGTAAGGGCGTTATTATTATAATGATGAATGGCATTTTCCGGTGATACAGATTGATTCAGATAATAAGCTTTGCTATCCACAAAACCCACTGTGCCACCATAAATACTGTCATTACATCCTACGTTTTGTTGTGCAACAGAAACTATATTTTGCATACTCTGTACCCAAAGGTCATTCGTGGCTTCAAACCCACCCTGGCCTGCACTTGCAATGACTACAGGCAGAAGCGGCGCTTCCAGGTCATTTCTCACGTCATTGACCAGGTGATACAAATTGCTTTCATACTCATTTAAAAAATCGTCGGAAGCTCCATCATTCCAACCTTGAAACCAGGCAAATCCTGTAAGCTCGAACTCCGCAGTACCAATGTTTGGGAATTCAGTTCCCAGGTTTTCGGTGACATCGCGCACCGTTTGAATCATGGTATTGTAAAACGCACCCGTGGTACCGCCTGCAGAAGGCGGACGAAAATCTTCCGCCAGGCTTTTTCCTCCCCAGGCTGTTTTTATGAGTAATACAGGATCTTCATAATATTCATCCAGTTGATGCGCAAACATAAGCTCCGGCCCAATTAAACCGTCATAAGCTCCCTGACCAGCGGTTACATTTGCCCTGATCGTTTCGCCATTCCGGGCAAAATACAAATAGGCATTATCCAGGGTTGTCCAATTATTGGGGCTACCGATTTTAGCCCATGCTCCTGTGCTATCATTTTGAATAACATCGACCAAGGTTCCGGGATCATTTTCGAAATCCTCTATGGTGCCGTAGCCTTCCATATTCGACTGGCCGGCCAAAACAAATACGCGTACTTTAGTTGGGGTTTTCTCTTGCCGGGTAACAATTGGAACATAGCCAATCTCTAAACCCGCAGGCGGCTGTATGATAGCGGCCGGATCGAGCGTTGCTATTCTTCCTATTGATGGCGGGGCTAAATATTCATCTGTATGATGCCAGTTAGCATGAAGGAGTTCGACTCTTTGTTGAAGTTTTGTGCGAATATTTTCCGGAAGGTTTGCGTGGACAACTGCGGGCTGATCCACAAAACGATACCAATAATAGGTAACGGTCGTTCCGTCGCCAAGGTTCGCTTTAAAGGGCCCTGCGCTTGGTCCGGGACTTTTCCAGGGGCTATTGGGGTCTTGCCAATGACATTCCGGATCCAGAGGCGTCAAATAAGTGATTGCTGGGCGCGGTGATATGGGTACCGGGGTAGTTGACAAATTAGTAGCAGCTGGTACATCTTCCTCCTCAACAGGACGCCATAGATTATCCGGATCAAGCTTGAAATATTCCGGCAGTAAAAAATTCTTTTCCTTTTTCTCAACGATGTTCAGGTCATAGGCAAATCCCATAATGCTTGTATTCAGCTGAACATTATCGATGTAGGTCAGGTCAATATCATGTTTGATCCCGTTAGGCGCGGTTTCAGAAATTTCTGCTGCCATAGCGCCGCCATTGTTGATGAACGGAACGCTTGCGATGCCGGCTTCATTAATACCCGGCGGGACAGCGGGCCCGCCATTGAACCAGGATTCCATATCGTTCCAAAGTGCATTGGGCGAGTAGACCGAAATTTGGCTCAGAATCATGGAGTTATCTTCATTGTTCGCCGGGAATTGCAATCTTTCCAATTTTGCATAGTGATTTCCGTTGCCATCAAAAGAAATAAGTGCCGGTGATCCTGCATGCTCGATACCGAAACCAACATTTGGGTTAGAGGGCCTTGTGTCGAGGAATAATCCTTCAAGGCTTGGATTCAACAATACTGGTTCGGTCCAGAAGGTAGGCAAAAAGAAGGTCGCCGGGCCTTTGAAGTTTGTGGCATTCAAGAAGAGGGTCCAGCATTGATTCCCGGTTGCGACACCGGTTCCATTTGTATTGGGAATGGGTTCTGTTAACGGCAAAGGAATATAACCGTACCCGAGCATTTCGCCATTTAAACTTTGGGCCATATTTAACCCATCGGGCGCCCACAGCAGTTTGTTCGACAATTGTGCTACACCGTATTTGCCTCCAGGCGTACTCCAGTCTCTCTGTCCATTGGGCAACATATTGCTTCTCCCGGCGCCAGGACCATTTGCCCAGGAATAAAAATTATAGGAAACGCCGCCCATGATAAACTTGGGCACTTTTGTGCCAAAACGCGTGTCGTGCCACCAGCCCAGGCCACCTTCGATGGTGGTATAAAATTGTGCAGGCTCGTTGCCCGTCCGCTGCGTACTCATCCAGCTGCTGCTCAATCCCATTTGGAAGGCATCAGGGCCGGGGTACTGCCTGAAAATGGGCCATGCGGCACTGTACATGGTGTATCCGGCGCCAAAAGAATCATTCGCAATGTGTTCTGTGGATATCCAGGTGAAACCGCTTCTTTGCTCATCGACTATTTTCGCAATTGAATTGTTGGATAGTCCTAAAAATAAACTCCATAAAATAATTGTCAAA
>CAYVPM010000186.1:0-6074 GCA_964453475.1 uncultured Saprospiraceae bacterium
TGGAGTACTTTTACATGAAAACCAAAAACCGCATATCCTACGAATACATCGCTTTCGACGGTTTTAACGACTCCCTTGAAGACGCCGCCCGGCTGGTGCAGCTCTGCCGCCGGAAGTTCCCCGTGCGGGTCAATATCATCGAATACAACCCCATCGAAGGGCTTTCTTTTGAAAAATCGGACGAAAACTGTTTGAATGCATTTGCGGCATACCTCGCCAAAGAAGGCGTGACGGTGACGGTGCGCAGGAGCAGGGGCAAGGATATTGACGCGGCTTGTGGGCAGTTGGCAAACAAGTGAGGATATTGCCGTCGGACTTCATTTACTTGTGGCCATCCACTCATGTCATACAGCAGCGCCTGGTACCTTTTTCCGTATCCTGATACCGGTGTATTTCAAGCTGGATCGCCTGGTTGCCAGACACAACTTTAATGTCGAAACCGGGGCCATCGCCGCTGAATTTCATGCCGTATCCATATACCTGGTTCATTAAGCAGCGCGCTCAAAAGTCCAACCACAAGCCATTCCCTGGTAATTGCCAGGCATTTCAGCCCGAAGCGCTGTTGAGCGCATCAATGATGCTGCGAGGTACCTGCAACATTATTTCCCACATTTCAGCGTTATACCAAATCGTTTTTGACAATTCGCAAGCCCCAGGCTTCCAGAATACGCCCCTCCCTTCGTATCTTCACCGCTGATTTGGTAAAACATACCCGTTTTTGAGACATTTTCTCCCGCATTTCATCCAGTAACATTACCGCAGCGGCATCTACCAGGGCCGTTTGCGGGCTTGTACCATGTTCGCCGATTTGAGCGGGTTCACACACCTGACCGACAAATTGATGCAGCGCGGCCCGGTGGGTGCTGAAGAGCTTTCCGATGTGCTCAACCAGATTTTTCAGCCCACAGTTTCCCTCGTGTACGCCCAGGGCGGGTTTATTCCCTATTTCGCCGGCGACAGCTTTACGGCAATTTTTCCCGTAATGGACTCCACGGAAGCGCCGGCCATCGCGCGGAAAGTGCTGCAAACGGCACAGGCCATGCTCACCCGATTCGAGCGGGAACAAGCTGACGAAAGCTCCATCCTCTCCGAACACCATATCGGCCTCAAAGTGGGCCTTTCGGAAGGCGACATCGATTGGGGCATTGTGGGCGACAAGCGCAAATCCTACTATTTCCGGGGCATGCCCATCGACCTGTGCGCGGAAGCCCAAACCAAAGCAGCACACCTCGAAATGGTCGGCGACGGTCAATTGCTGCGCTACCTGCACCCCGATTTTGTGGACAGCCAATCCATCGACGGGCGTTTTTTCAAGCTTAAAATGGGGAAGGGTTTTCCGACCCAGCTTTCCCCCGCGGAAACTTCCCTCCAACTCCCTGCACCCGACCCCGGCATCGTAGCCCAGTTTTTCCAGACAGAAGTTTTTGAAAACCAGGGCCTCGGCGAATTCAGGAACGTGGTGAGCGTTTTCCTTTCCTTTGAAGGCGTCGATAACCACGAATCGCTCAACCACTTTGCTTCCGTGGTGCTGGACCAAAGCGAAAGTTTCGGCGGCTATTTCAAAGAAATCGATTTTGGTGACAAGGGCGGCGTGATGTTTTGCATTTTTGGCGCACCTGTCTCTTTTGAAAACAATACGGAAAGGGCGCTGGAGTACATCGGCGCCATCCAGGAAGACCTGCGTAACCTGGAATCCCTCACCGGTGCGCGTTACCGCATTGGCATGGCCTCCGGTCAGGCATTTACGGGCGTGATCGGCAGCGACGAACGCTGTCAGTATGCCGCCGTTGGCGCCCGCGTGAATCTCGGCGCCCGCCTGATGATGAAGGCCGACTGGGGCCAGGTAATGGCCGATGAGAACGTGTCGCGCAACCGAAATTTCAAGTTCAGCTACAGCGGCGACGGGCATTACAAAGGCTTCGACAAACCCATCCCGACCTATACGCTTACCGGCAGGAACCTGGCCGGACGCGCCAGCTTTTCCGGCGATTATTTTGGGCGGCAGACCGAGTTGAACAAGCTTTTTGAGTTTGCACAGCCGCTGCACGACAATAAGTTTGCCGGCGTTGCCTTCATTTTCGGCGAAGCGGGCATCGGCAAGAGTCGCTTCAGCTATGAGCTCCGCCGCGTCATCCGCGACAACATGGCCGTCACCTGGCTGAGCTGCCAGAGCGACCAGATTTTGCGCAAGCAGTTCAACCCCTTTATTTACCTGCTAAAAAACTATTTTGACCAAAGCCCCGAAAACTCCAAGGAGCGGAACCTGGAGCTTTTTGAGCAAAATTTCCTCGAACTCCAATACGAGCTTACCGAAAGCGGACACCCCGAAGCCGATGCCGTGCGACGCGAGATAGCGCGCACGCAAAGTGTGCTGGCGGCTATGGTCGGCATCGCTTATCCCGGCTCACTTTGGGAACAACTGGATGCACGGGGCCGCTACCAAAACGGCCTGGCTGCCATGGCCAACCTGTTTGTAGCCGAATCGCTGCTGCAACCGCTGGTCATCGAGCTGGAAGATGCGCATTGGTACGATGATATGAGCCGGGAGTTTTTGGCGCAATTCATCCGCCGGGCACAGGGCTACCCGATGTTGTTCCTCGCCACCAGCCGTTTTGAAGACGATGGCAACAAAGCCTTCGTTTTCAAACAAAATGTGCTGGCAGAACTGAACTGCCCGACCTGTGAAATCGACCTGAATTTTTTGCAGCCAGACGATTTAAAAGCATTTGCTGAATCGCGCATGGGCGGCGCCCTGCACTCCGACTTGTTGGAACTGATGCAGCGCATGACCCAGGGCAACCCCTTCTACGTGGAACAGATGGCCGAGTATTTCCTGGAGTCCAACCTGTTGAAAAATACCGGTGGCGTGTTGCAGCTCAAAAACCAGGACGTGCAGATCAACGACTCCGTGAAGGAAATCATGATGGCCCGCATCGACCGGCTGAGCGGGCTGGTAAAAGAAACGGTGAAGGCCGCTGCCGTGATCGGGCGGGAATTTGAATTACCGGTATTGTCGGCCGTGATGGCCAAGCAGGAAGATTTTATCCTGAGGAACGGCGACATCGAAATGGTGCTGCGCGAGCAGATTCAGACCGCCGAAAAATGGCAGGTATGGTACGCCATGAACGAGCTGCGCTACATTTTCCGCCACTCCTTGCTGCGCGAGGCGGCCTACGACATGCAGTTGCGCACGCGCCTGCGGGAACTGCACCATTCCATTGCCGAAGCCATCGAGCAATTGTACCCGGGCTCTGAAGAACGTTATGTGGACCTTGCGTTCCACTACGAACAGTCGGAAGACAGGAAAAAAACCAACAAATTCCTGGAAAAAGCGGCGCGTTTCTCCCAACGGAATTTCCTCAACCGGCAGGCCATTAAATTCTACGAGAAACTGATCGCCAATATTCAGGAAAAAGATAAAAAAGGCAAAAAGGTGATCAAGTTGCTGCTGCGCAAAGGCACGGTGCACGAATTGGTGGGCCAATGGGACGAAGGCGAGCAAGACTACCGCGATGCCCTGGAGCGCTCCAAAGCCGTTGACGACTGGTACCTGATCGGGCGTAGCAACCGCCGGCTGGGGCAGCTGCTCATGCTGCGCGGCAACTATAACGAAGCCAAAAAACACCTCGATGTAGCCATCACCTGCTTCGACCTCGCCGCCGACCAGGTAGGCATCGCCAAAACCTACGGCAACCACGGCACTTTCCACTTCCGCCAGGGCGGTTACGATGCTGCTAAAAGCTGGTTCAGCAAAGCCATTGAGATCAACCGCAGCTTGCACCGCGACGTGGAAAACACGCCCATCGTCGCCAACCTCGGCCTCATTTTTATGAACCAAGGCCACTACGACGAGGGCATCCGCTGGATAGAGGAACAACTGGAAACCGCCGAAAAAGCCGCCGACAAACAAGGGCTGACCACCCTCTACACCAACCTGGGCATCATATACCTGGAAAAAGGCGCGCTCGATTCCGCACTGCTCTGTCTGGAAAAAGGCCTGGCCCTGTCCGAAGAACTGGGCAACAAGCTCTTTATGACCATCTGCATCGGCTCCATCGGCTCCGTATGGGAGAAAAAGGGCGACTACGCCAAGGCCATGCAGAACTTCGAGCGTGACCTGCAACTGGTGCATGAACTCGGCGACAAACAGGGCACCGCCATCGCTTGCGGGCTTATCGGCGACCTGCTCTCCGTCACCGGCGAGTTCGACCGCGCCATCGAATTCCTCGAACAAAATCTGGCCCTGAGCCGGGAACTGAACTACAAAAAAGGCATTGCCAAAGCCCTGAACACCCTGGGCGACACCTGGTTCTACAAAGGCGATTACCGCCGCAGCATCACCTACTACAACCAGGCGATTGAATACGCCCGTGAAATGGGCAACCGCCTGGTGCTCGGCTATTCACTCATCGAAAAAGGAATGGTGCACGTGTACGCCGACGAGATTGCTGCCGCCCGGCAAGTGCTCGATGAAGGCCGCGACATCGCGCTCGCGCTCGGCAACGCCGAACTCACCTTCAGCGCCAACATCCTCCGCGCCCAGGTCATCATCGCAGAAGGCCAGCGCCACGATGCCATCCGCCAACTGCAACAACTGCTCTCCCTTGCCCGCACCGAACGCGAAGAAGCCGCCGTGCACTTTGAACTGCGCCGCGTGGCCGACAACCCCACGCCGCATCACCTGAAGGCGCTATCGCTGTACAAAAGCTTGTATGAGCGTACGCCGCAGTACTTGTATAAGGTGAGGATTGAGGAAATGGAAAAATGACCTTCGGAGTGCGGAGTGCGGATTTGGGAGTGCGGAATGGGCACGTCTTTTCAGGTGGTGCCGGGGTTAATCAATACCTAATCAACATACAAGGATTTTCTTATTGCACGGCCCTTTCTTAAATCAATAAGTAATTGGTCAATTAAAATAATGGTGACGCTATCTAAGTGGCCGCTTGATTCAGCATTAATAAATAATTTTTCAATTGAACCAAAAATCTGACGAGCAACCCTTTTTGTTTCACCATCCTCAAGATTAATGATGCGCTTGTCAATCTCGTTAACTTTTAATGCATACGAGTTAATAAGGCTTTTTGAGGTCAGCAAATTGTTTCTGGGCACGACTTCTTTATCATTAGCTTTTTCAACCGTATTAATTTTGTGTTCTTGTGCATTAATTGGTTGGTTTTGTAGTGATTTTATTTGAGTATTCACTGTTTGTTGATTTTCCATTGATGGAGCGGACTTGCTACCAGATTTATAAGAACTAAGCTTATCTTGAAGTAAATATAGGATGATTCCGCCAACTACAATGATGAAAATTTTTTCAAAGATTTTTCCCATTTTACTAATGTTTTTGTTTTAAAAATATTCTAACCAAGTTTGTACAAAATTAGTTTATGCATTGAATGCAATAATCCCATACTGTTCTTTTTTTCTTATTGCTTTTTACTACTACCTTTATAGTAGGTTGGCTAGTAACCATTTCAGTTGAGAGTTCCCATTTGCGTGGATTTTTGGGTTTGGGAGAGTTTTTAGAATTATAGATAAGTTTTTTGCCTTCAAAAATTAAGACTTGGTCTGGATTTTTATCAAACCTCCATTTAATAGTAAATCTTCGGCCAATCCCCAAATTGAAAAGATTTTCATTATCCTCAATTGACTTCTTTGTATGATTCCTTCCACTCATGCACGTGTCCCTTAAAAAACATTGAGAAGGATTTGATAAATTTGTATCCTTAAAAAGAAAAACCCCTTTCCCTTCAGTTCCCACATAAACCAATTTTCTGTTTCTATCTAAAGTTGCGCTGGTAGCCATTGAGCTTATTATATCTAAATACTTTATATCAGCAAATCTATGAAAGTATTTGGTTTGGATGATTCCGATATATTTTTCACTTAAAAACCAAATTAATTTATCGACAACCAATATTTTTTTTATACTATTTTCTTCACACACATAATACTTAATAGGCTTGGCATTATCGAAAGTAGAATATTGCAAAATTTTTCCATACCCTCCAAAGTATAAAAAGGCGGATTCAAGTTTCAAATGCAACAGATTTAGTTTTCTTATCGGACGATTG
>CAYVPM010000187.1:0-6070 GCA_964453475.1 uncultured Saprospiraceae bacterium
CAGAAGGTATTCCCATCCAGGATATGGTGCGCGCCAAAGCCTTTATTTCCGATAAAGGCGTTCGGCTCATCGGTCCCAACTGCCCCGGTATTATCACACCCGGGGAGGCAAAAGTTGGCATTATGCCAGGCTTCGTTTTTAAGCGCGGCCCCATCGGACTGGTTTCAAAATCAGGTACGCTCACGTATGAGGCTGCCGACCAGGTCGCCAAGGCTGGCCTGGGCATTTCCACTGCCATCGGCATCGGTGGTGATCCGATCATCGGCACCACGACCCGCGAAGCGGTGGAGCTGTTTATGAACGATCCCGAAACTTTGGGCATCATTATGATCGGTGAAATTGGCGGCGCGCTTGAAGCAGAGGCTGCAAAATGGATCCGTGCCAACGGCAACAAAAAGCCTGTAGTTGGCTTCATCGCCGGGCAAACCGCTCCCAAAGGGCGCAAAATGGGCCATGCCGGTGCCATCGTCGGCGGCGCTGACGATACCGCAGCCGCTAAAATGCGCATCCTCGCCGAAAACGGGATTACCGTGGTGGAATCACCTGCACAAATAGGCGCTACGATGGCGAGGGTGATGCGCGACAAGGGATAAGTAATGAGATTTTTATTTCAAGCATAGACCTGTAGGGATTGTACCTTGCAGGTCTATGTTGTTAAAGCGTCATTTAATCAGTGTTTTTTCAATCTTTTTGCCTTCCATGTTTTTTCAACCTTTCTATCGGGTACTCTGCATTTTAGTTATCGTAGCCTGCTTGTATAGCATGACCGCTTGTATTAGCGACGCAGCTTCCAAACCGAGTACTTATATCCCGATGTACGCTGAACCGGTAGACACCCATTTATTGGCTTTCCTGAATGATTACCGCGCATACTTTGCTGATGGTATGGCAGCTACCCAAACTCCGGGCGCGGCTGTGGTAATTGTGAAAGGAGATTCCGTTATTTTTCAGCAAGGGTTTGGCGTGACGTTGGCAGGCAGCAATGATTCAGTCGGTCGGCACACAGTGTTCAGGATTGGTTCTTTGTCGAAGGGATTTGCCGGGGTGCTGACAGGGATATTGACCCAGCATGGTTTACTCAACTGGGACGAGCGGGTGC
This sequence comes from uncultured Saprospiraceae bacterium, assembly GCA_964453475.1. GTDB lineage: Bacteria > Bacteroidota > Bacteroidia > Chitinophagales > Saprospiraceae > M3007. The sequence goes on from CAYVPM010000187.1 coordinate 1,100, forward strand.
AGGAAAGTTTCCCTCAATTTAGTTTACGCGACAAAGAGCAGGCCAGAAGAATGAAGCTTTGGCATTTGCTTTCTCATACCACAGGCCTGCCTTACCACGCCTATACGAACTTGATCGAAAGAGGCATTTCCACCAGAAAAATCGCCTTGGACTATTTGCCAAAAGCGCCCATCAGCGGCAAAGAAGGGCAGTATTTCAGTTATCAAAATGCAGCTTTTTGTGTGGTCGAGGATGTGATGAAAGCCCGCACTGAAAAAACTTACCCACAATTATTGCACGCGTACATCCTTGAACCAGGAGGCTTAAACCAAGCATCTTGCGACTTTCAAAGCATTGAAGGATGCAACAACAAGGCATTGCCGCATTTCTGGAGCGGCAGCAGCTGGCAAGCGGGCGACATATCACCCTTATACTACAACGCTGCGGCTGCCGGCGGTGTCAATGCGAGCATCGCCGATATGGGGGAATGGCTAAAAATATTGTTGGGCTACAAGCCGGAGGTGATAAGCAGGGAAACCCTGGACAAAGTGTTCAGCCCGGTTGTCAAAACCGGTGGTGAACGCCGTACGCTAGGCCATTGGATCAAACGAGCCGATGCCTCCTACGCCATGGGCTGGCGGGTACTCCAGCACGGCGACGATACCATCATTTACCATGGAGGCTACGTCAACGGATATCGCGGCGAAATCGCCATAAACCGCCGCGACGGCATTGGAATATGTGTTTTGTTCAATGGTTCCAGCGATTTGAGCAGCGACTGCATCCCAGCTTTTTTTGATCGCTGGGATGCAGTCAAGGCAAAAATTTTATAGCTTTATTGCTGTTGCTTCTGCTGAACAGGCTTTACAATTACCGGCGCGCTGATTTCCCGGGCAAATTTATAAGCAAGCGATCCCACTTTATAAGCCCCCTTTTCTTCCGGGTTCGAATTTACCATGTTAAAAATTGACAAGGTATCATTCTGGCCATTGTAGCGGTATCCAAAGAATTTCTGGGATGCCTCTTTGCCTTTTTTGGCGTCGTAAAAGGTAACGATGTCGATATCCTGGCCTGCAATAAAACAGTCGCCACCTGTGCAGACTTCATAGCGGTCGTATGCTGTTATGCCCTGCAAAAATCCTCCTGGCGTGAACATAACTTTTTGGCCGGCGCCTTTGCCAATGGGCGTGAAAACGCCGTCAAAAAGATGATGGTTCAAGGCAGTGATAAAAGCCAAATACCCATCTTTGGTGCCGGCTTTTGATTTGATAAACCTGTCCATTTTCGTACGGCCGCCCGTGTTGTCGAACATGGTCATATCCTTTTCACCCTGGGAGTGGTAGTTCAGAAAAATAGACTTTCCTTGAACGGCCCCCACCAATTCAAGGGTGTCCTTTTTGTATTTCACAGGAAGGTTCCAATATTCGTTTGCATTGAAACAGGTTACACTGTCCGGATTGCCTGGGTTGAACGCGAAAGCGTAGGCATAAGGCAAGTGAAAGTTGTTCATTGTTTGCAGCACGGAGCCATACTGAGATGCACGGGCGCAAAAATCGAGGTCAATCCAAAACCCGGCGAGTGTTGTGGGGCTGGCTATGTCGCCCGCTTGAAAATTGGCCGGACGGTTGGGGTCGGTATTGTTGGTAGTTTCGTTTTTACAGGCGAAAAGGGCAACGATCAAAAAAGAGAAGAGCAGGGAATTAACTTTGTTCATTATTTTAGATATTTAACTTTCACAAAAAACCTCGGGTCCAATGCGCCGATCTTTCGGGCGGCTTCGGGAGAGAGGATAACTTCAATATTGCGTTCGTAACCATCTGGAATGCGCGAGATAACCTTGGCATACACGGTGCGATTACTCATGGGGTTGTGCACTGAAATGATCGTGCCAATAGCAGCGCTCCGGTGCAAGGCGTACAAGTCGCCTTTTTCTTTGCTGTCTTTCTGCCAAAAACAAACGCCCTGGGTCTCCAGCTCTTTTCGGCCGTTTTTTTCGGCGAGGTAGCGGGCAGCCAATGCGCCGGAATCGGTAGCTTGCGCCTTGGGGCGCCAATCTTCGTGGACGCCTTCAATGCCCATCCAGCCGATGAGCAAGCGTTGCCCTGGCTTTATGTTATTGTCTTTCAGGCGGTTGCGCTGGGCTATTGAATCCACGGGCATGTCGAAATAGCGCTTGCTGATCTGATAAAGGTTGTCGCCACCTTGCACAACATAATAAATACAGGCATATTCCACCGGCTTGAATCCCTTACCTTTGTAACGACGTATTGCTTTGTTCGGAATCGGCACGCGTAACTGAGCACCGATGCGCAAAGAGGGGTCGTTTTTCAGGGAAGGGTTCTGGTCAAGAAGTTCCTCCAGACCAAGGTTGTAATACCGGGCAATAGAAAAAAGTGTTTGCTTGGGCTTCACCGTATGCTGGACATATTTATGGCCCTTTTCAACAAACAACAACACGGAATCGCGGGAGCTAAGCAGCCAAAGTGGTTCAACAGAATCTTGGGCTGCACTTTTTTGAAGCGACAAAAAAAGCAGCGCGGCAAAAAGGGGGATGTATTTTCTCATAATTGTTCGGTCTTTTCCTTGCGCAAAATTAAGACCTCTGGCGTTCAATCTCACTAATTTTGGCCTTTGACAAATGATTAACGTGCAAAAAGCAGAAATACTTGCCGTAATACCCGCCAGGTTTGCCTCTACCCGCTTCCCCGGCAAGCCCTTGGCGATGATCCAGGGCCAATCCATGATTACGCGGGTGCTTCAACAAGTCCTCAAATCCGAACGGGTGCAGGCAGCCATTGTGGCCACCGATGATGCGCGCATATTCGACCACGTGACCGAGTTTGGGGGTCAGGCGATGATGACCAAAAGCGAACACCCCAGCGGCACCGACCGTTGCGCTGAAGTGGCAAGGGCATTCCCGGAAGCCAAAATAATCCTGAACGTTCAGGGCGACGAACCCTTCGTCCAGCCGGAGCAGATTGACTTGCTGGCCGAGACCCTGATGCAGCAGCCAGGCTACCAAATTGCTACCCTCGCCAAAAAAATTACGGACCAGGCACAGTTGTTCAATGGGAACGTGGTAAAAGCGGCAATGTCCCTCGAGCGGGAAGCCCTATACTTCAGCCGGCACCCAATCCCGTTTTTGAGGGGCCAAGAGCCGGACTGCTGGCTTGAAGCGCATACCTATTATAAACATATTGGCCTGTACGCCTTCAGGCGCGACATCCTCCAAGCCATTGCAGCACTGTCCCCTACCCCGCTCGAAAAAGCAGAATCGCTGGAACAACTCCGATGGCTGGAAAACGGCATGCGCATTACCGTCGGTATCACAGAAATGGAGACAAGCGGCGTTGATGTGCCAGAAGATATTTTGTTGTTCGACCCTTCCCACCCGAGTCGTTCTGCCAGCATGTAAAGCGCACGGCTCTTAGTCTGCCAGCAGCTCATAATGCCCAACCTTACTGGTTACCACCTTGGAGAACCCTTGTTCAGTGTATTGCAAAATGGGTGTAAATTTAGCGTTCCAGACCATTTCTTCAGCAACATAAGAATGGCGTGCATGTACCACTTGTTGCGAAATCTCATCGGTACCTTTAACCAACACCATAAACTCAGCGTTGGCATCGATCAGATCCTGTTGTGAAAAATTAACAATCGGACTGTCGTCGCTCAAGGGGTGAACAATAGTCCAGGAAAGCGAAAAGAATGAAATCTTCGCAATTTCGAGCTTCAAAGGGTAAAATCGCCTCGACGTAACGCCCGCATCATCATTTTGGTTGAATGCCATCAACACCTGTACTTCCGTTTCAATCAGCTCGCTTTTTCGTGCATTTACCATCCGGAACATCAATCCTTTGCCGGATTTATAAGGCGAAACCAAAAGATTTTCGCTAAAAACAACCTGCGCCAATGGCCTGGAAAACCGGCCGTATAGTAAGCCTGAGATAAGTGCGAATGTGAGCAAGCCCAAAAATGACTCAAAAGAAGCCAACACGCTGGTTGCCATACCATTGGGACTTATATGGCCATAACCTACGGTGGTGAGCGTCTGACTGCTGAAAAAGAATGCCTGTGAAAAATTATGAAGGGAACTGCCGGGCGAAATGCCGGAAAAGTGCTCTACCCCAATCGTGAAATAGATCGCAGCGAAAAGCATGTTAATGACGATAAAAAAAGCCAGCGCAATTAAAATAAAACCGGGCCAGGAAATCGTGATCAAATAGTGGTAGGCATTGTCCCAATAATTAACGGCTTCCCGTTCCGCTGTAAACGAGCCATCTGCGTTCATTAAGCGATTGTTGGGCTCCAGTACCTTGCCAAACCCCAGTTCGCGGTCCAGTGGCCTGGTCGTTATTTTTCGCGGTTTTCTCCCTAACTTAAGCATGGCAATCAAAATTTGCGGATAAAATCAGTGAACTTGCCAAACAAAAGACCAAACCTAAAGTTTATACACCCATGAAACGCCGTGCTATTGTTTGGTTCCGACAGGATTTGAGGCTTCACGACAACGAAGCCCTTTCCAATGCCCTCCGGATGGGTGACGATGTATTGCCCGTTTACATTTTTGACGACAGGGTTTTCAAAGGCGAAACCCGGTTTGGCTTTCCAAAGACTGGAAAGTTCCGGGCACAATTCATCATCGAAAGCATCATCGACCTGCGGGAGAACCTCCGGAAAATCGGGGGCGAACTCATCGTTCGCGTTGGGCGGCCTGAAACGATACTTTCCGAATTGGCCCAGGAAGTTAAAGCATCCTGGGTGTTTTGCAACCGCGAACGCACCCACGAAGAAGTGTTGGTGCAAGACGGGTTGGAATCAAAGCTTTGGAGTTTTGGGGTGGAGCTTATTTACTCCCGTGGTAAAATGCTGTACCACACCCAGGATTTGCCCATGCCGGTGCAGCATACCCCCGACTATTTTTTTCAGTTTCGAAAAGAGAACGAAGACGTGACCCAGGTGCGGGAACCCTTGAAAGCCCCCTCCTCTTTGCCC
>CAYVPM010000188.1:0-6057 GCA_964453475.1 uncultured Saprospiraceae bacterium
GCTTGATGCATTTTCAATCCGCGAAAAACTGGGTGATGTGGCGGGAAAAAAAATTGCCATCATCGGCGACATCCTGCACAGCCGCGTGGCGCTCAGCAATGTTTTTTGCCTGCAAAAACTCGGCGCCAAAGTACGGGTCTGCGGCCCCCCAACCCTTATCCCGAAACATTACGCCGAACTGGGCGTAGAGGTGAGTCACAACGTGCGCGAAACCCTTCAATGGTGCGATGTGGCCAATGTGCTGCGCATTCAGCTTGAGCGCCAGGACATTAAATACTTCCCCAGCCTTCGCGAATACCATCAATATTTCGGCATCACCCGCCAAATGCTCGACGAACTCGAGCGCCCCATCGTGCTGATGCACCCTGGGCCCATCAACCGCGGCGTAGAGCTATCCTCCGATGCCGCTGACAGCCCGCACAACATCATCCTCGATCAGGTGCAAAATGGCGTGGCCGTGCGCATGGCGGTGTTGTATTTGTTGGCGGGAGGGGGGTAGGGAGCTCTCAAACAAGAAATACAGCAAAGGTGATCAATAATGCCGTTATGGCCAGCAACCCAACTGTTGAAAACACAATTCCCCAAATTGCAGTTCGCCTTTCTTTTTTATATTGGTTCGGTTCATCGCTTTTCCGGATAGAAATTAGAGCTTTTATGGATTTGAAAAAGCCAACAAAACTTGCAATGATGGACAGTAGCAATAGGGACGGATTAAAAATTCCGCCAATTATACTGCCAATAGTGATTAGGCCCCATATAAACCCGGCCCTTGCCTGGTTATGAATTAAGCTGCCATTCAGGGCATGCCGCATTTTTACACCCATTCGTTGCGCCAGCCAACTTTTCAAAATTCCAGACTTGTGTTTTTGCGGAGGAGATATTTCCTGATGGCAGGTTTCTACAGGCTTTTCAGAAACCGTGCTTGCATGTGTCACAAAGGGTGAAATGCTGCCTATGAAAAAGATGAAAAAAGTCTGAATGAGAAGTTTTTTTTGCATAGTAGGAATGTTTTAGGCTGTTGTGTCACAAAGATTGGTCGCGCTTTCAAGGATCTGAAAATTGGCACTCCCCTTACCTCATCTCCAAAAAGACCCTAAATCCTGTTTCAACTCCTTCGCCTTCAATTGAAACGAATGCGCAGAATTATTCGCTGTCTCATCCAGCAAAAGCTTAAATTCTGTACTTCCTGTTTTCCCGGCAGCTGTATAAGCCAACAACAAATTCCACTCCGTTTTTTCCTTGAATTTTGAGCCATTCTGATCAAGGCAAAGCTTGAATGCCGCTATGGCTGCATCATAGTTTTTTAGTCCCAAATTAGCATGGCCTAAATAGTACAGCGCTTCCGAATAATAATCGCTGTCATGCGTAATGGTGCTAAAAAATGCAACCGCCGTTTTCCAATCATGCGCTTTCATCGCGTCGTAACCTGGTTGCAGCGGGTGTGATTCCCCCGCAGCGCCAGCCCGGAAAACGGTATCGTTCGGTTTTTCATAAAACCCGGCGTACAGCGCCTGGTCGGAATACTGGCTGCCAGCCCATTGCCAGCCGAACCAGCCTATCAACAAGGTCACGCTGGCCGCTATGGCCATGCGCATCCAGGTCGATTGCATGGAAACAACTTTGGCGGGCGATTGGACTGTTTCACCTGCCCAATTTTCCAATTGATGCCGTAGCTTGTTTTCAATACCTTGCTCAAGTACTTCGTTGGCTTGCAGGTACAAGGCCCGTGCCTGGCGCAGATCGGTGTTGCCGGCCAATTCCGCTTCAAATGCGCTGCGTTCTGCAGCAGTCATCGCCCCAGTTTCATACTGCTCGATGCGATCTATGTAAAGGTTTATATCCATGACTTTAGTATTTTAGACTTTGTTGCATTTCCGGGTTTTGCTGCACGAGTTCCATCAGGCTCAGGTGGCAGCGGTATTTAGCTTTGCGGGCCATATCGGGACTTGAAAATCCTAGCTTTTCTGCTATTTCTTCCATCGAATAGGAAAGTTTCCACAATTCGAGGATTTGTTGGCAGCGTTCGCCAAGCTGGCTTAACAAACCGTTGAGCAGGTTCTTGCGTTCCTGCGCGATCATGGTTATTTCTGGGGTGTATTCATCCGGTTCATTGGCCAGGGCAAGTTCGGCGCCTTGGGTGGTATGGGCGTTTTTTCGCAATTGGTTCATCCATAAAAAGCGGCAAATCGAGTACAGATACCCTTTTAACGGTGCTTCTCCACGGAATTTCCCTTCCCGGATGTTCCTGTCCAGCACAATGATGCCTTCGTGGAACATGTCCTGCCCATCTTCAGCATTGCCTTGCCGGTTGCGCACAAAAGCGATGACTTTTCGTTTCAATTCACTGTCGTTGTATATGCCGCGCAATGCTGTTTCCCGCGCAGAACCTCCGCCGGTGATGGCTTCGAGGTATTGTGAGTCGGTCAAATTAATGGTCTGCATAGTTGTGTCTTGAGTTTGAAAAATGTACCCAAAGGCAAAGGTACCCAAAGACAAATGTACGAACCCTGCCTAATAGCAGTGATTGGTGATTGGTGACCGTGATTAGTGCACGGCCTACTTTTTCAATTTGGGATTTGTTTTTCAGCAGCTTGGCTGAAAGTTGATGTTACAGCTATGACAACTTGGGATAACGGACTAAAAGTGCTGAAACACCTTTCAAAGTAATCACCAAAGATGTGCACCAATCACCGATCAACCAATCACCAATCACCAATCACCAACCCAAGGTTCGTACCTTTGCCATACCATGCGTCAGCTCCTCCAATTTTCCTCCCTGCTCCTCCTGCTGCTCATAAACAGCGGCCAGACCAACATTGAAGGCAACGGTGCAGGTATGCTGGCGGAAGCGAAAACACTGCTTGATTCGGCGCAGTATGATTTGGCACTGCAAAAAGGGCAGCTTGCCTTGCAACAATGCCTCCCAAAATCCGCCGCCGCAGCGGCATGCCTGCTTTTAATGGGCGACGTTTTTTTGGAAACGGGAGCATGGGAAGCCGCTTACCAGCAATACAAGGCAGCCCTGGCCATTTACAAGGAAAAACCAGGACAGGACAACCTTGGCGCCGCCGAAGCGCTGAACCGCCTGGGTGAATATTTTTACAAAAAAAACGACTACCTCCAGGCCATATCATTCTATCAAAAAGCCTTGAACATCCGGGAAGCTGTGCTGGGGCCAGGGCACGAACGTGTGGCCGACGGTTACAACAACCTGGGGAATTGCAAAGTTGGCCTGGGGGAGTATGCTGCTGCCGCAAAATTGCAGCAAAAAGCCCTGGATATTCGGCTCCAGGTGCTTGAAAAAGGTCATCCTGACTTGGCAACCAGCTACAACAATTTGGGCAACTGCATGTACCTGATGGGCGATTACGGTTCAGCGCGCTCTTACTTCGAACATGCCCTTGAAATCCGCGAAAAATCTTTTGGCAGCGCGCATCCAAAAACGGCGCAGGTACACAACAACCTCGGAAATGTGTATGCAACAATGGGCCAACGCGACGAAGCCATTCTGCATTACCGCCGCGCCATAGAAATTCGCCGCCGCCATTTTGGCGACCAACATCCGGGTATTGCCAGCGCCATCGAAAACCTGGCCGATCTGTACCTCGACAATGGCGATTATATACTCGCGCTGGATTTTTTCAAACAGGCTTACAATATCCAACAGCAGCTGCATGAAGAAGGATCCGCCAGCACGGCGACACTGTGGCATAAAATCGGACTGTGTTACCAGTATGAAGGTGAATTTGCCCGCGCCCTGGAGCATCACCTGGCAGCGGCGCCTTTGCTGGAAGCGGCGCTCGGCTTGGAGCATCCAACGTTGGGCGGTTTGTACAACAACCTGGGAAACTGCTATTCAGGCACAAAAAACTATGCCCTGGCCATGGTGGCCTATCAAAAGGCGTTAAAGGTATTGCAAGGTAAAAAATCAGCACCGGGCGCAAGCCTGGCATTGGTGTACAATAATTTGGGCAATGCCTATTTGGAAAACACTCAGCCTGCCCACGCATTGTCCTGTTTTCAGAAAGCAGTGGATAACCTGGAATTGCTCCAAATGGGCAATAGCCCGGAACGCGCCGTCTACCTCAAAAACAAGGCATTGGCTTTGGACAACCTAAACCGCTTTCCTGAGGCTGAAACAGTGTTCCAAACAGCTTTGGCCATTGCAAGAAATGCCGACCCGATTACAACAACCGATGTGCTGGATGGCTGGGGAGCTTTGCTCGGCAAGCAGGGCGCGCAAAACCGGGATACCGCTTTGCTCCGCCATTCCATCGCAGTTTTTAAACAATCCCGGCATTTGTCCGACAGTCTCCGCGCCCTTTTGAGCAACCCGGGTTCCCGGCAACGTTGGCTGGAATTGCAGTTTCCCGCAAACGCACTCGCCATGGAAGCTTGTTACCGTTTATGGGAAATAAACCGAGAACCTGGGTTGCTGGAACACGCATTTTCCCTGGCCGAACGCAATAAAGGGATGCAATTGTTGGAACACCTGCGGAAAGAACAGGCAGAACAAACGGTTGGCATCCCGGATTCAATATTAGCGCAAGAGCGGGGTTTGCGCGCCATCCTCAATGGCAAGGAAAAGGCATTACTGGCATTGCAACAGCTTGCAAACAATGTGGAAAAGCAAGCTGCTGAAACAGCCGTCGCTGAAGCCAGGCAAGCGCTGACGGTGTTGTTGCGGACGATTGAGGTCAAGTACCCTTCCTACTATCAACTCAAATACGATCGTAAAACGGCAAGCATCAAAGAAGTGCAACAAGAACTGTTGATCAAAGGGCAAGCATTGATCGAATACTTTGTTTCTGACCATGCGATCTTTGTTTTTGTGGCAACAGGCACGGATTTTCAGTGCTTGCGCCTGGAGCTTGATTTCCCGCTCGATGCCTGGGTGACGGCCTTGCGGCACAGCCTTCAAGCTTACCCAACTGCAGGCGACAGCGCAGCGGCTAGATTCTCTCAAACCTACGTTGATCAAGCCGCCCAATTGTACAAGGCTGTTTTTTCTCCGATACAAAAGGCGGTTCAGCTGCCTGAAAAATTGATCATCGTGCCGGATGGCACCCTCTCTTATTTGCCCTTCGAATGTTTGCTCAGCGAAGCCCCCGCGGCATCGGAGCAATTCAAAACGCACCGTTACCTGATTCGCGATTATTGCATTAGCTATGCCTATTCAGCTACCCAGCAATGCGCGCTTTTGAAGACAAAACAAAGGAAGCTCCCGCACAACCTGCTCGCCGTGGCGCCAGAATATGCCCAGGGTCGCTATGGGTTAAGCACTTTGGAAAACAATGTTCAAGAGGCTAAAGCTGTCGCTGATATGTATGGTGGCAAAGTAATGTCCGGAAAAACAGCAACGATGCCGGCTTTCACCCAAATTGCCGGCCAATACCGCATCCTGCTGCTGGCCATGCACGGCAAGGCCAGCAGTTCGGTGGGCGACATGTCCTACATTGCTTTCAGCACCGTCGGCGACACAACGGCCAGTCCGTTTTTATTCACCCGGGATTTGTACACCCAATCCATACCGGCAGACCTGGTGGTGCTTAGCGCCTGTGAAACCAGCATAGGCTCCTACCGCTTCGGGCAAGGCGTTGTCAGCCTGGCCAAAGGTTTTTTTCAAGCGGGCGCCCGCAGCGTAGCGGCTACGCTTTGGAGCGTTGACGATGCCAGTAATGCGGAGTTGATGCGGCTGTTTTTCCAGGAAATAAAAAACGGCAACCGTAAGGATGATGCCTTGAGAAAGGCAAAGCTCAAATTCCTGGATACCCACCCGCACGCCGAGGCAAACCCTGTGTATTGGGCTGCTGTGACGGCTTACGGGGATATGGCCCCCCTGGAGTTCGACGGTTTGGGGTATTGGTCGCTGCTGGGCATTGTGTTTGTTTTAGGGTTTTTCTGGTGGTATTTGCGCAAAAAGTGAACAATGCTCCTGCAGTCCTCAACTGTGCTTACCTTCGCCTTTGAAAAAAACAACGCCAACACCACAGGGCCGAAGGACACAGGATGCATCCACCACTATTCAAGATTCGGGAAAACGGTTATTACGGGTTT
>CAYVPM010000189.1:0-6049 GCA_964453475.1 uncultured Saprospiraceae bacterium
ATGCTCCGCAGGAGTGCCTGGCAGCATTGCGCCACTTTTACCGGGTGCGGGGCGAACGGCTGTGGGGGAATTATGGCTTTTACGATGCCTTCAACCTCAACCAAAACTGGTTCGCAGGCTCCTACCTCGCCATCGACCAGGGGCCAATTGTGGGCATGATCGAAAATTACCGAAGCGGGCTGCTCTGGCGGCTATTCATGAAAAACCCCGAAATCGCGCCTGCACTACAAGCCATTGGTTTTCAGGCAGATAACACCCCGACAAAAGAACTTTCGGGCGAAAAAAAGAGTTTTGGCGCCTTGATTTTCCCCAATCCCTTGACAGCAACAGCCGGCGTATTTAACCTGGAGATTTCCAACCTGAAAAATCAAAAACTGACCCTGGAAATCCTCGATTTGGAAGGTAAACGCCTTCAGATCTTTTTTGAAAACCGGGCAATGCAGGCAGGGTTGTTTCAGGAAAAATTTCAATACGCGCAACTGCCGAAAGGTATTTGCCTGCTTGTGCTGAAAAATGAAATTGGGGAAGCCTGGGCGCAAAAACTAGTGGCCCATTGAGCCTCCACCATTCACATATAACTACAACATTTTCAATCTAAACCAATTCTTAAAAGAAGTGCTTATGAAAAATTTTTGCATTGCTGCCTTGCTTTTATTGCTCGGCGCTCTGGGCGCTAACGCTCAGGTAACCTATGAAGATTTTGAGGGCGGCGCAGCCGACCTCGGCTGGATCGGACTAAACGGCGCCTACAACGGGGCGGTTGCCAACCCTGACAAAACAGGCGCCAACACTTCCGATTGGGTGGGTTCTTATACCAATGCTCCTACCTTCGAATTTTGTTTTGCACTCTACACTTTTCCGGCCACGCTCGATATCAGCGAGTTCAACCAGTTCCACATGAAAATATGGTCGCCTACGGCGCCATGCAAGGCGCTGCTCAAGCTGGAAGGCCCGGGCGGCCCGGCGGTGGAAAAAATCATCGACATCACCGTTGCCAATCAATGGGTCGATTACACCTTCGACCTGTCGGCAGGCGCTGGCTACACCAACCTGAAAACCATCCTGATATCGTTTAACTCATTTGTACTGGGCGACGACAAGACCTATTATTTCGACGACATCCGCGCCGAAAAAGCCCAGGTTTGTTATGCCGACTTCGAAGGGCCCGGGCTCAATTTCCTGGGACTTGACGGCGTTTTGACCCAACCCGTTGCCAACCCAACGCCCAATGCCATCAACAACAGTGCAAACTGTGCTCAGTACGTGAAATCGAACATGCATGCCTATTCGCTGATTCTGGCCGACAATGGTGCACCGTTCGATTTGTCCGTGTACAATCAGTTCAAAATTGACGTACTGGCAACAGCGCCTACCCAATTGCTCTTCAAGATCGAAGGCTCCGGTGGCGGGTTTGAAATAACCAAAAACATTGCCGTAACAGGCGCCTGGCAAACCTATACCTTCGACTTCAGCGCCCAGGCTGCCAACACCGGCCTGTCAAAAATCGTGATGTTCTTCGACCCTGGCGTAGAAACTAGCGGCGACACTTATTATTTCGACAATGTTTGCGCGGTACCGAATCCTTGTCCCGGACATGTTCCCGACACAGATTTCATCGACGATTTTGAGTGTAACCGCAACGCTACTTATGCCGGCGACTGGAGCTTTTTCTCTGTCATTCCAAATCCCAACAAAACGGGCGACAACAACTCCGCCAAAGTAGGCAAGTTTATTGACCCGGATGGTCCTGGCTCTGAATGGTCGAATCTGCAGATCGACTATCAAAACCCTATCGATCTGGCTGTAAAAAACCAGTTTTCTTGCCAGGTGTGGGCGCCAAAAGCAGGCAATTTGCTCATTAAACTTGAAGGCGGCCCGAACCCGCCAATGGAACTTGGTACGCAGGTAACCGAACTGAACAAGTGGGTGACCTATACCGTAGATTTTAGCAGCCAGATTGGCAAAGGCCACAAGAAATTCGTGATTTTCTTCAATGCCGGCGTGCCGGGCGAGCCAGGTGATGTGTATTATATCGACAACATCAAGCTCACAGCGCCCATTGCAGCGACTACACTAGAAGACTTTGAAGGCGGCATCCACCTGGGATGGCAAGGTCTTGATCAGAACGATCCGATTCACGGGACTTTCCAGGGCCCGGTGGCTAACCCCACCCTGGGTGGCGTGAACAATTCTGCCGAAGTAGGCTGTTACACCAAAGGCTCTTCTGCCTTTTCCACCTTGCAGGGCCTTTCCCTGACCAGCTTTGACCTTTCCCAATTCGCACAGTTCAACCTCGACGTGCTGAGCCCGGCAGGCGCTAGCGGCAAGGTGACGATGATTCTGAGTTCTCCAACGCAGGGCAACAAACAAGCCGAAGCGACCATCACGACACCAGGTGTCTGGGAAACACTCAGCTTTGACTTCTCTGCTTTTGACGCGGTTACTGATTTTGGGGAAGTGCGCATTATTTTCAACTCGGGAACTGCCGCCCAGGGCCAGAAATGGTATTTCGACAACCTGCGGCAAACAGCAGTCACCGTCGACCCTTGCGCAGGCGTATTGCCCATCCCGACCATCATCGACGACTACGAGTGCCAACGAAATTACACCCAGATTTTTTACGGCGCAGCCGACCTTAAAGTGGTGAACAACCCTCACCTCGCACCTGAAAACGGCTCCCTCAAAGTGGGCGAATACAAAGACCCGGCGGGTGCTTTCGCCGGTATCGGTATCGAATTCCCGGCGCCACCCGACCTCAGCCTTTACAACCACCTTTCCATGCAAGTATGGGCGCCTGCCGACAATGTACCCTTCCTGTTCAAGCTCGAAGGCAGCGGACCCGGCGTTGAAGTTTTCGACACCATCCCGGTCGGGCAGGGCAATAAATGGTACAAGTTCGACATCGATTTCAGCGGCGCCGTGGGCACCCAGCACACCAAGCTGGTCATTTTCGCCAATGTGCTGAACGACGCTGGCGGCGGCACCTATTTTTACGACAACATCCGTTGGGTGCGCGCCGGTTACAACGGTTGCATTGTTGACCATCAATCGGCGCCAACGACTTTGTCATTCAAGTATTTTGCCAACGGCCACCTGGAAAGCGAAGGCTACCAGTTTGAAGTGGTCAACAACCCAAATCCAGCAGGCATCAACACCAGCAGCAAAGTGGGCAAATTTGTGAAAGCCAGCGATGGCTTGCCTTTTGCCGGCATGTACTCCGACCCTAACCTGGAGTCGCCCATCGACTGGAAAGGCGTAAAAACAGTGCGTGCAAAAGTGCACATGGACCATATCGGCAACTTCGCGATGAAGGTGGAAGGCTCTGCAACCGGCGCCCCTGCGTTCGAAATCAAGGTGCCGAACACCAAAGTCAATGAGTGGGAAGAGCTCACCTTTAATTTCGCCGCCGTGCCTGACAATGGCGAGTACAAGCGCATTACGCTGTTCTTCGACCTGGCGATTGACGCCACAGGCACAGACGTGACTTCTTACTTCGACGACATCGTGGTGGGCGCGGGTAACTGTGGCGCTGTCAGCACTTTCAACCCCGCTGATGTTGCACCAATGCGCGTATCGCCCAATCCAACGGCCAATTACCTGATGGTGGAAAATATGGACGGCGTGGCACGCCTTGAAGTATTCGACCTCTATGGCCGCCGCGTGGCCATGGCCAACACCTCAGGCGATACCATCACCGACCTCGACGTGTCGCAATTCCCGGCGGGCATGTACCTGCTTATGGGTTTTAACCACAACGGCGGCTTGATGGGTAAGGCCAAGTTTGTGAAGCAATAGGAACGCGATCATTCTGCTGGACATTCTTTTTCGCCCGGGTTTTTTTGTGTAAAATAGGGGCGAAAAAAATGTCCGGCAATATCGCAGCTCCTAGTAAATGCCGTTTGTTGTGTGACCTCTCCTAGGTCACACAACAAACGGCCATTCATGGCTTTTAAAACAGGTTGATTTTTTGCGGGCCTGAAGGCCCTCATCCGGACCGCGTTAACGCGGTGCTACCGATCATGCACAATGAAAAACACTCTCCTCATTTTCTTTTTCTCCCTGCTTGTTTGCTTAACGGTGCGGGCGCAATCACCAGCGCTCGACATAGGCGCAGAAAAGCCGCCTTTCAGCCTGGATGAAGCGCAAAAACGGCATTTTTTGTATTTTTGGGAATTAGCGCACCCAACAAATTACCAGGTGCCCGACCGCTTCCCGACCGATGCTTTTTCCAGCATTGCCGCCACCGGATTCGGTCTATCGGCCTATCTGGTGGGCGCAGAGCGCGGCTGGGTCACCCGGGCACAGGCGGCAGCGCGGGTGTTAAAAACCCTGGAATTTTTAAAAAATTTGCCACAAGGCCCGGAAGCCAGTGGTGTGGCAGGCTATCGCGGCTGGTTCTACCATTTTTTGCAAACGCAAACGGCATTGCGCTATAAAACGGTAGAACTTTCGAGTATCGACACTGGCCTGCTCATGGCGGGCATCCTGTCATGCATGACCTATTTTGACCAAAATAATCCCGACGAAGAGGCTATCCGCAAAACCGCCGATTTTTTATTCCGCCGGGTCGAATTCGACTGGTTTCTCAATGCCCAGAATCGCATGAGCATGGGCTGGTTCCCGGAGCGCAACGGCTTCCTGGTTGCCGACTGGCGAGGTTACAACGAAGCCATGATCCTGAACATCATGGCACTGGGTTCACCCACCCACCCAATTCCTGCCAAAAACTGGGAAAAATGGTGTGAACCTTATTTCCGGGCTACGTTTCAAGGCCAGGACCACGTAAACTTTGGACCGCTGTTCGGCCACCAATACAGCCATTGCTGGATCGATTTTCGGGGTATCCAGGATCCCTACATGAAAAAAGCGGGCTTCGATTATTTTGAAAATTCCCGCCGCGCTGCCTTGGCGCAAAGACAATACTGCATTGAAAACCCATTGAAATTCAAGGGCTACGGCCCCAACATCTGGGGGCTTACCGCCGGCGATGGTCCCGACGCTGAGATGCTCCATGAAGACAAAAAAATATTCTGTCCTGGTTACGGCGCAAGGGGTGTCGCCATTGATTATCAAGAAGATGACGGAACAATAGCCCCTACTGCGGCCATTGCCTCGCTGCCTTTCGCACCGGAAGTTTGCCTGCCTGCACTGGAAGCCATGTGGAATCGCTGGCCAGTTGGGGAGTATGGCTTTTTTGATGGGTACAACGAAACGTTCATTGAAACTGAGCGCTCTCCAAAAGCACAGCCAGGCTTCCCTTTTTGGGTGGACAAAGACTACCTTGGCATAGACCAGGGCCCAATCGTACTGATGATGGAAAACTACCGTTCCAATTTTCTTTGGGATTTGATGAAACGCAACCCATACATTGTACGGGGACTTAAAAGAGCGGGTTTCAGCGGCGGCTGGCTCGACAAAATTGATGCCGATCAGTTGATGAAAGGCATCGAATTCGCCGATGGCGAAAAAGCGCAGATCAATCCAGGCATCGAGCTGGATCAGCACGGCTTTTTCCAACGCGCCATTTACACAGACAAAGACGGCAACAAGCTCCCGTACCAGTTGATGGCGCCTTCAGCCCCCGTAGCCTTGGCGAAGGCGGGTAAATCCGCCTCCGCCAAGGGCAGGTCAGGCAAACCCGCCTCCGCCAAGGCTACGGCGGGTAAACCGTCCACCGTACCCTTAGTCGTCTTCCTGCACGGTTCCGGGGAGCGCGGCCTGCACAACAAAGAGCAAATGCGCAACGGTGTGCACGCTTTTTGCGAAAAATGGGTACAGGAAAAATATCCCCACTATTTATTGGCGCCGCAATGTCCACCCGAGGTACGCTGGGGCGGCAGCAGTAAAGAATGGGAGTCCCTTTATAAGCCAGAACCCACTGTTCCAGGCCGCATGGCTCTGGAATTGATAGACAAGATGCTGGCCGAACATCCCGACATCGACCGAAACCGCATATACATTACAGGTTTGAGTATGGGCGGTTTTGGCACTTTCGACCTGCTCATGCGACGGCCATATTTGTTCGCCGCGGGCCTCCCGGTGTGTGGCG
>CAYVPM010000190.1:0-3624 GCA_964453475.1 uncultured Saprospiraceae bacterium
CGGTGATTTGCCCATCTACGCCACTTACCTACACGGTGCTGGGCGCCGGATCTTATACAGTCAGTTGGACGGTTACCGGAGGCGCCCCAACAACACAAACGGGCAACCCGGCCAACGTTACCTGGAACAACAATAACAACCGCTGGCTGTCGGCAGCCTATATTTCTACCGATGGTTTGGGCTGCAAATCAGACACCACCAAGCTGAACGTGACCGCCATCAGCGGTTTGAGCATTACGGGTGTACCGGGCATCTGCGAAGCATCAGTGGCGTATTACGAGGCAAACAACTACTCCGGCTTTGACTATCAATGGCAATTAATACCCGCCGATGCGGGCGCGATCAAAAGCGGCCAGGGGAAGAACAATGTGGAGATTTTCTGGCAAAGACCGGGTACGCATAAGGTCCGGGTGACTTCCTGTGCGATCAGTGCTGATTTCAACGTAACGGTGTGGGCCAACCCCGTGCCGATGGTAAGCGCTCCTGCAGGCCTTTGTTTAAATGACTCTGCCCTGCTTTCTACCACGGTGCCATTCAGCGCCTATTCCTGGCAACTGGCCAGCGGACCGGCCTTGAGTTCAGCCGCCGCGGTCAACATCCCCAGCGGCAGCTACGCAGTGGCGGTCACTGATGCCAATGGCTGCAAGGGCAGTATCGATTTCAATATAGCCAAGTACCCCAATCCCAATGTGAGTGTTAGCACATCGCACCCCACGGGATTTTGCAACAACAGCAATTTTGTTCCAATATCCACGGTAGTGCCGGAAGGCAGCATGTACAGCTTCGCCTGGCTACACGACAATGCCCCGTTTGGCGGCAATACGCCGGTGATTTCCACAGACCAGTATGGATTTTACACGGTGATTGCCACCAATGAGTACGGATGCACGGCAATGGCGTCGCCCATCCTGCTCTTCAACTATTGTGGCGGCGCCTGCAGCGGGTATTGCCCCCTGCCCCCGCACCCGCCTTGTCCGCCAGGCAGCATGGATGTGTTGCCCTTTGCCACGCCCCGCTGCGATTCCATGTACCTGGGGTTTAAGGACTTTACCGGGCAATACATTCCGGGCAGCGGCGCCTGGTGGACGGGTATTTCCGGCGGGGAATTGGTCGGCACCGCAACGGGCGACAATGCCGGGTTTGTGTACCCCAATGCCGGAAAATACATCATCGTCTTTAAGGCGCAATTACAAAATGGCGCGATTTGCGAGATCATCGATTCGGTTAATGTTGAGGCAGTTGCATTGTTTTCACAGCGCCAGGCTTGTCCGGGAGATTCCACTTTGTTTGTTGACGAAAGTACCCGCTTGCTCGAGGCCGGCATATCGGCCTGGGCCTGGGATTTTGGCGAAACAGGCAGCACGGATGTCAGCAGCCTGCCCTCACCGGGTCATCCATACACCAGCGCGGGCAATTACACCGCTACCCTGACCATCACTTCAGCCACCGGCTGTACCGCTACCTATTCCGAAAACGTTTTTGTGCCGGATTTTCCCAGCCCAACTTTTTCCCCGCCGCTGGTCAATTGCGCGGGCAACGCATCCGCTTTCACTATCGCCAACCCGGCAGGCATCATCAAAACCGAATGGGATTTCGGAGACCCTGCGTCAGGCGCTTTGAACACCAGCACGGGCAATACCGCATACCACAATTTTTCCCCTGCGGGAAATTACCCAGTCACCCTTACAGCCACGAACAATTACGGCTGCAAGGGATCGGTAACACAGCCTGTCGACATTGTGCCAAACCCGTTTTCAGGGTTTATCTCGCCTCAATTCCCGATTATCTGTGAAGGGAAAACCATCGCCCTGGTTGCGCCGCTCGCAACAGGCGCCAGTTATGTGTGGTCGGATGCCAGCAATGCGCCCACGTTGACTGTTGGCCAGGAAGGCGTTTTCAGCGTGACCCTGACCAATGGCAACGGCTGTACCTATTCGCCGCCAAAAAAGACAGTGGAGGTCAATCCCGCGCCCGTCGGTGTTATCAAAGCATTGGAATTGAATGAGTTCGGACAGGTAATTGGCGTGTCGTACCCGACGCTTTCCGTGTGCTTCGGCGAGGACGTGAATTTGCAAGTGCAAGACAACGGTAATTACACCTTCCAGTGGAGCGGGGGCAATGGCAGCAACGAAACGCTGATTTTTTCCGAAGACCGCGGCAACCTGCTACCCATTGGCACCCATACCTATACCGTTACCCTTACCAATCCCGCCACGGGCTGCACGGCAGTGCTGGCGCCTTTTACCGTGACGGTCAACCCTGTGCCATCCAACTTCAGCCTGGCCACCAACAATGTATGCGCCGGAACACCTTCTACCATTACCTACACGGGTCCACAGCCGCCCAATTGGGATATTTTATGGAATACTGGCGAAACAGGGCCGATCCTGAACACCGAAGACGCGGGCTTGTACTTTGTGCGGGTGGTCAATGAGTTCGGCTGCTCGGCACAGAGCAATACCGTGGTGATATTCCCGGGCCCCAACATAGCGGCCCTGCCCTCCGGCTGTCATGAGCGCTGTAATCCCGACACCCTTTGTCTCCCACCGCTGCCTGAAATCGTTTCCTGGCAATGGTACTTTGAAGGCAATCCGATACCGGGGGCTACGAGCAACCAGTTTGCCGCCACCCAGAGCGGAACCTATTTCGCCCATCTGGTGGACATAAATGGCTGCCAGGCCCAGAGTGGCGACCTGACCGTTGAGCTGTACGACGGCTACGGCGACATTTTGGGGCAGGTATGGTCGGATGTGAACAACAACGGCATTATCGACGCGGCAGATACCCTGGTGGCTTTCGTGCCGGTGCAGTTGTGGCAAAACGGCGCTGTGGTCTTGAGCAATGTCTCTGGCGCCAATGGCGGCTTCGACTGGCAGAACGTATTGGCTACGGGCTATACCGTTCAAATTGACAGCCTGGCCCTCGACCCTCATTGGGAAGTGGTCATACTGGCTGATTCCGTCAGCCTGACCGGTTGCGGCGGCAAGTCTTTCGCCGATTTGCTGGTGAAGGCTTATGCCTGCCCGCCCACCTTTGCGAGCATTGCGCTGAGCGCCTGTCCAGGCGATTCGGCGCTGTACAATGGCACGGCCATCCCAACAGGCCAGTCGATGGACTTCACCATCACGGATGCCTTTGGCTGCGATTCGATCATCACGGTGACAGTAAGCGCTTTGCCGACCTCGGACTCAACGCTGGCCGTAAGGGTTTGCCCGGGCAATGCCTACACCTACGCAGGTGTGGATTTGGCCATTGGGCAATCACAGGATTTTACACTGATGAACGCGCTGGGCTGCGATTCGATTGTCACGGTGACGGTGAGCGCCTTGCCGACTTCCGCTTCGACGCTGGCGGCGAGCGTTTGTCCCGGCAGTACCTACAATTATGCGGGTGTGGATTTGGCCGTGGGGCAGACACAGGATTTTACGCTGATGAACGCGCTGGGCTGCGATTCGATTATCACCGTGACGGTGAGCGCTTTGCCGACTTCAGCTTCGGCGCTGGCCGTGAGCGTTTGCCCCGGCAGTACCTACAATTACGCGGGCGTGGATTTGGCCGTGGGGCAAACGCAGGATTTCACGCTGATGAACGCGCTGGGCTGCGATTCGATTGTCACGGTGACGG
>CAYVPM010000190.1:3724-6043 GCA_964453475.1 uncultured Saprospiraceae bacterium
CGGCGAGCGTTTGTCCCGGCAGTACCTACAATTATGCGGGTGTGGATTTGGCCGTAGGGCAGACACAGGATTTCACGCTGATGAACGCGCTGGGCTGCGATTCGATTGTCACGGTGACGGTGAGCGCCTTGCCGACTTCCGCTTCGACGCTGGCGGCGAGCGTTTGTCCCGGCAGTACCTACAATTATGCGGGTGTGGATTTGGCCGTAGGGCAGACACAGGATTTCACGCTGATGAACGCGCTGGGCTGCGATTCGATTGTCACGGTGACGGTGGGCGCTTTGCCGACTTCTGCGGGGGCGGTAACCTTTGGCGTTTGTCCCAATGAGACATTTACATTCCAGGGACAATCGCTTGCGGCGGGGACGGTGCAGGATTTCACGCTGACGAACGCGCTGGGCTGCGACTCCATCCTGACGGTCACGATCGTTGAAAAAGCCAGCTCATCGAACATCATAGAAGTGAAGGTTTGTCCGGGAGAGTCCTACATTTTCAACGGCCAGGAAGTAAAGATCGGGGAGACAAAAGATTTTCATTTCAGCAACAGCGAGGGTTGTGATTCTTTGATAATAATTAAGGTAACATCCTGGCCTTCAATACAATTTGATTCAGAAGATCAAGGCACTTGTCCAAACCATAGCCAAGGTTCGCTTACGGTGAACGTGGCGCCTGGCGGCCCTCAACCCACGGGATATTCCATCAATGGCGGCGCTTTCCAGAGCGACAACCGTTTCAGCAACCTGGCGGCTGGCGTTTACACCTTAGCCGTGCAGGACGAGAACGGCTGCATTGTCGAGGGGAATGCGACGGTACTGGCCAGCCCGCCGCTGGAAGTCATCCTGCACAGCGACTACATGATTCCCTGCGACAGCGCCCAGATCACGCTCACGCCCATACTCGGGGGTGATACCATGGGGCTGCAGCTTAACTGGTGGAACGGCGCCCACAGCCTCAGCACCAGCACCGCCGAAGCGGGGCCTGTCTGGCTCGAAGCCACAAACCATTGCGGGGAGCAGCTCCACCGGACAGCAACAGTGGCCTGGATGTCGAGCGATGGCATCCCAATCAACATCTTTGTGCCGAACATCTTTGCGCCTTCGGGAAAAATTGCCGAAAACACACAGTTCCGCCCATTTTTCGGCAACAACTTCACCTTGCTCGACTACCGCCTGGAAGTGTACGACCGCTGGGGCAGCCTGCTGTTCAAAAGCGAGCAGCCCGAAAACGGCTGGGAAGGCAGTTTCCGCGATAAGATGATGGAGCCAGGCGTGTACGTATGGCAATTGTGGGTGAAGCTGGCGTTTTGCGGACGGGAGCTGGAGGTTTACAAGAAGGGGGATGTGGCGGTGGAAAGGTGATGATTTGGAATAAAAGTTTGAATAATGAACTTTTGGCATGGGGCGGGTATAGCGCACTTACCTGCAACGGACGGATAAGTGAAAAATCGAAAATTACTTATTCGGGCGAGATAAACCGGGATTGAACGAAACCGCTGCGCGGTAGCCCCTGTCTCCGCTCTTGGGATCTCAATTCCATATCATATGATCTTTCTTTCTCAATTCCATATCATATGATTTTTCTTTCAATATTTTGACCATCAGCGTTTTAGAAAGCCAAATCGAGCGATCATGCCATATCTGCAATATATTGTGTTGCAAAAATAATGACCAAACGCCTTTTTTTATAAGGCCACACGCTACATTTGCCAAGACAAAAACAAAGTGATCAATGGACGGCCCCAATGAAATTCCCACAGGTTTTTTAGCATTTGTTCCAAAGTTGCGCCTTTCTCGCATAACGTGATACACTGTTCAACTTAATGAACACGCAACTAAGTCCCTTGGCAGCCGAAGTGGGGCAAATTTGGACGGGGCTTGGTGGCCAATGCCGTTAAGTTAAGGATTTTCAACCAACGACTGAAGCCGTGGGTTGAAATCATGACGCACCCTAGGAAGTGTTTTGCAGTGGAAGGATTTCCCTAACCAATTTTCGTGGCATAAAACATGGTTATAAAAAGATTTTTACTCCTGGAATGTTGAACAACACTTACATTACATTCAATGTCCAACATTTATCATTCAAGGTGATCAAGATGAATACGCTACTTTGAAACAAGTAAAATTCATTGAAAGGGGCCGTCAAGGTGCATATAAGTCTTGGATAGTTTCCGGAGGCTATCATTTTTTGATTAAAAACCATCAAGATGAATTATAGTCAACGCACAGTGGTTGTGAAGATCGTGATCGGAGAGTCGGTTGAGGGTCAGGTAGGGGGGGGGGGGGGGGGGGGGGGGGGGGGGGGGGGGGGGGGGGGGGGGGG
>CAYVPM010000191.1:0-4872 GCA_964453475.1 uncultured Saprospiraceae bacterium
AAAGTGCTGAACCCAGATCAAGAGATCGAAAACCCCAGCGGAAAACCAATTGCCGTGATGCGCAAAGTAGGGCAACAAATTAAAGATTCTATCCTGCAACAATTGCAACATGAAGGGTACCCGCTGCGGCACAACATTGTTCCAACAATATGAAATTTTTGATATTAGACCTACACCCCACAATCAGGAGCCTTGAGGCTTTGAAAAATTTGAACTGCAAAGAATAAAATATGCGTATCTGTATTAGCTCTGATCATCGGTATCCCGGAAAACTGTATGGCAAATCGCCCCATATTGTCCACGACAATTTGGTCAAAGGATTGGCAGAGATGGGTCACGATGTTTTTTACCGTTTACTGGAAGAACCAGAAGTGCCACTTCCGAAAGGTGTGACTTATGTACCAGACTTCCGCTATGATGTCGATATTTTGCACATTAATTCTGGCCATGAGTCAGAGTTGCCAGATACAATGGGCTTGCCCTGGGTGCGTACCGGGCATATTGACCTGCGCATAAAAAACCTCAGCCTTGACCTTGCCACGAGAAACTGGATTTTTGTGTCCAAAACCCTGGCCCAAACTTTTGGCAGCGAGCGGTACGTGTACAACGGCCTCAACCCCGACGACTTTATCTATTCGGAAAAAAAAGACAATTACCTTTTATTCGTGGTTTATGACGTGGGCAGGGCATGGGGAAAAGGTTTGGAACTTGCCTTCAAGCTTTCCCAAAAAACCGGTATCCCCCTATGGATAGCTGGTGGGCGGGTAGAACCTGAGCAATGGGAGGCGTTTGAAACGCGATGCCGCCACGAAGGTGCCAGGACGTTTGGGCACGTTACCGGCTTGCAAAAAGCAACACTGTTTGCAGGCGCTAAGGCGCTGTTGTTTCCGACGCAGCTGAATGAAGCCCTTGGTTTGGTGTCCATCGAAGCCCTGATGTCGGGTACCCCTGTCATTGCGAGCAACCGGGGTGCAACCCATGAGGTGCTCAGTGAATCAACAGGGTTTATCTGTTAAACAGAAGAATAATACCTCTATGCCATTGAAAATTGTGGAAAAATAAAGGCCCGAGATTGTCAGAAAGCAGCAATAGAGCGCTTCCATTACCAGAGAATGGCCGAAGGATATTTACGGGAATATCAATTTGAAATTGCCCAACATAAAAGCGCCTCTATGTATCAATATCAATTGTAAGCCAAAATTGTCAACGCCTCTAATAACACATATTTATGAAAATTTGCTTTGGATCAGATCATCGATTTCCTGGAAAGCTGCATGGAAATGCGCCGCACATGGTACATGACAACCTGGTTAAAGGGCTTGCGGAGTTGGGGCATGAAGTGTATTACTGTCTGAATGAAGCGCCTGAAGTGCCGATCGCTGAAGGCGTGCAATACGTACCCAAGTATAATTATGACGTTGATTTATTACATATAAACCACATAAAAAAGGGCTACATAACGGAAGAACCGGAAAACAGGGGCATGCCCTGGATCAGGATTATCCACATTGACATCAGGTTTTACCATGTCAGCCTCAGTATTGCCAGAAGGAACTGGGTTTATGTTTCTCAATCCTTAGCGCGCACCCACAACAGCGAACGCTTCGTGTACAATGGAATTGATCCTGCTGATTTTATATATTCAGGAACAAAGGGAGACTACCTGCTTTTCGTTATTTTAGGGGTACACAGGGCTGAAGACAAAGGATTTGAAATTGCCTTGAAAGTATCCAGGGAAACGGGAATTCCTTTGTGGGTGGCAGGTGGCCACCACGACGAAGGGGTGCGGGAGGCTTTTTTTGCGTATTGCCGGAGAGAAGGGGCAGTTCCGTTAGGACATGTCACCGGGAAACGGAAAGCAGAACTGTTTGCAGGTGCGAAAGCGCTCATTTTCCCTTCAAAATTGAACGAAGGCTGCGGATTGGTGGCGATGGAAGCCTTGATGTCGGGAACGCCGGTTATTGGCAGCAACAACGGAGCGATACCTGAATTGCTGGATGCTTCTACTGGGTTTGTGTGCCAAACCATGCCAGATTACATCCAGGCAGTGGAAAATTGCGGCAAAATCAAGCCTGAGGACTGCCGAAAAGCAGCCTTGGACCGTTTTCACTATCTCAAAATGGCCGAAGGGTATGTTAGGGAATACCATCGGGAATTAGAACACCACAATTCGTTAGCAACCTTGACAGTATAAAAAGCACAATTAAAATCAATTTTTTCACTTTTTTTCATTAAACTATTTAAATATGAAACCAACAAGTAGTAAAAAAGCAATGCCAACCGCCGAAGCATCTAGTGTTTCAAGCGAGTTCGCCGAATTAAGCCCGGCGGCCGAAACTGCTTCATTCCACCTTGCAGAACTGGGCTTTCACGCTGCAGAATCTAGTTTCCACGCTGCAGAAACTGGCCACCACTCACCTGAGTCGAGCTTTCACACCGCGGAGAGCAGCTTTCACGCTGTAGAAAGCAGTTTCCACGCAGCCGAGACGAGCCTTCACACGTCAGAAACTTCATTCCATGCTTCGGAAACCAGTTTCCACGCAGCAGAGATTTCAACACTGCTGGCAGAACACGGGCTTTTGGGCACCGAATTCGCAGAACGCGCACGTCCGGCGGCAAAACGTTGAATATTGAATGGCTTAGTTTTTTAACCAGGCCCAGTTGGAAGGAATGCCATATTGCTTTGAATTGGGCCTGTTATTGGTAAATGAAAAGGAAATAGCTCTATTAATACCGCAGATTATGTCTTTAAGCCTGAAAAAAGATGCCTTGAGCTTGCGCATCGCCCCTCCCTGGCAACTGCGCCTGCAAGACGGCAACTTATTGGCATCGGTTCCGGGAAAGCAGATCCTTGTTCCGGCAAAGCGCCGTGAAGTGATGGTTGTGTTGCAATCCCTGGTTGAAAGCGGAAGCACCATCACCCAAATGGAGGCAATGCTCCAGCAGGAAGGCAATGCTGTTTTGGAGGAATTCAGGACTTGTATTAATCATTTGAAGCAGCATTTAATTTTGTCCTGGGAATGGCGCATACAGGAAAGAGTCATCGGTGTCATAGCCCCTTTATCTTCCAATTTTCGATTGGAAGGAAAAAAAACAGCCCCAGGTACCCGGTACATTTTCTCGCGTTTCGCCCTGTTGCGCCGGGAAGAAAATGCCTGGATACTGGAATCGCCCCTGCTTCTTTGTCGATTCCAGGTAATTGACCCGGCTTTACTTGTGTTGTTTCACTTCTTTTCCAGGCCACAAACGGTAGAAGAGGCGCAAACAAAATTACCCGAACTCGCAGACATGGCTGAGCCAAGCATGGCCTTTCTGCTTGGCTTAGGTTTTTTAGAGCCGTGTTTGGGAGACAAAGAGGAAGAATCAGCGGAAAAGAAAGCTTTGAAGTATTGGGAATTTCACGATCTCTATTTTCACAGCCGTACCAGGCTTGGGCGGCACAATAACCCTTTTGGATCTGCGCAGCGGTTCGGCCCGCCACCAACTTTCAAACCCTATAACCAGCAGCGAACGATATTCCTTCCTGTTCCGAATACCAAGAAGTTAAAAGAGAAAGAGATCACATTGTTTGAAGCAATGGAGCTTCGCCAATCACAAAAAAAGCACGGCCAACCTGCGATTAACCTGATTGAAATCGGAGAATTTTTGTTCCGGGCAGCCCGGATAAAAGGCTTGTTCCCAAAAGAAGAATATGTTGTATCGAAGCAGCCATATCCCAGTGCTGGAGGAAGCAATGAAATAGAATGGTATTTGTTGGTTGGATCATGTTCCGGATTGCCCGAAGGTTTTTATCGTTATGAACCAATAGAGCATGCACTGATTCAGATTCAATTAAAATCTAAAGACACGGATGCGCTCTATGCCTCGGTAAATTACAAGCACCAGCCCGATTTTTCGCCCCAGATTATTATTATTCTATCATCCCGCTTTGCCCGCAACAGCTGGAAATACCAAAGCATTGGTTACGCAAATACCTTGAAGCACGTAGGGGTTTTGTTTCAAAACATGTACCTGGTAGCAACTGCTATGGGCCTGGCAGCCAATGCCTGGAGTACAGGAAATTCAGACCTATTCAATCAGGTGTCGGGGACCAGTTTTTATGAAGAAAGTTCGGTAGGTGAATTTTTACTGGGCGCCCCAGGGTAATGTTCAGAGGCTTTTATCGGGTCCCAGATGCTGGGTGAGTCTTTGAAAATATGTTCCGAAATTCAAGGATACAGTCTCCCGGTCAATCTTTCCAGCGCGATAATCATCAGCTAATTGAAAACAAAGGCGCATCAGTTTAGAGTAGAGCACAGCGTTTTCATAACCCCAAATACAACCGATTTCGCCACTTTCCTTAAATGGTATTGCTAAATTTGGGTCGGGATGCGTGTAATCATCGTCGCCCGGCTTTTTTATCATGTCGCCCAGGAAAAGCTGCCGGCCTTGATTGGAAACATAAACAAGATGCCTGCACTGATCGATAATTTCATAATGCGTAAAATCAACCAGGGTCGTTTTAGGTGCCGTGTGGTTCTGGGTTCTGGTTAATTGTACATTGGTTCCTTGAACGACAATTGGCATTTCACTGATGGGCAAGCGTTTGCGAATGAATTGCGCCGCCTCGCCATCCAATTTTGCCAGTTCCCGCCTGAATTTATTGACAAAGTAAAGTGAGCCTTCCGACTCCCACAATGAATAAGTAGTACCACCGCAGGTAGAAGTGATGCCATATTTGCGCAACAACAACTCAATTTCCATCATATACAGTTCCTCCCGGGGGCCAAATGGGAAAGCCCCAACAGACCACTGCCGCACATGGGCACGCCGCACCAGGAGGCCGGCATGAATTTTCCCGCCGCCAGTCCCGATAATATCAAATCCGAGGTC
>CAYVPM010000191.1:4882-6022 GCA_964453475.1 uncultured Saprospiraceae bacterium
ATGGACGCCAACGACCTGCTGTGCATGGCGTGGAAGTGGCAGCGCGGCGACGTCCCAGTTCGTACAGGCCGTTGCTGTGATCATTTTTTGATGGAGTTTTGTTTGGGGCAACGCCCACGCCTTTTACATCGAGCAGGCCCTGTCCCTCTGGCTTCCGCCCCATGGCGGCAGCGTTTTCTTCCAGGGAAAAAACCATTGCTCGGCCATAACCCGGAGGCCGGAAAGCGGTTGTTTTTTCTTCTCCTTGTGGTATCTCCGTATTCACGACCGATTGTGCAGCCTGCGCGGTGGAAATAAAGGCGCTGTTGTCCACGAGCCATTGGTCAATTATCCGACGCATTTCCAGCTCCTGGGCGCTCTCAGGCATGTTTGTTAATGCCGGGAATCTTTTTTTTAAATGCTTTGGCTGAAGAAATGGGAAGTCGTGTCTGATCAACCCATAGTTTACCATTACTGCTTTAGCGCCCTTCACCCGAATGGCTTGTTCGGAGGTAGTTTCAGGTCGCTGAACCTCCTCAATATTTTTTAACAAGGGCATTTTGGGCCTTTCAATCAACCAATCAAATTCTTTTGACAAAACTGGCGCCCTAAGGTCGTAATCTGTGCCTGCATTAAATTTATTCATTTGAAAAACGAGCGTTAAAAGCGATCATTTTTTCCACACAGGCCTCATAGGTATCGGCAAAAGCAGGTTCCATCAGATTCAGGTGGGGGCAAGGCGCATCTCCTTTAATGCGGACCATCGGCGCGTCGTTTGCTGCAAATTCGGGCGTTACATATCGAATGATAAAGCCTATGCGCGGGATATCGGTAATGTTTGGGCCAGAGGAATGCAAGATAATAGGGTCGTGCAAGGACATTTGTCCAGGCTCGAGTTGCAGGTTTTTGACAGTATTTGGATCAGGTTGCTGTACCACCGTTAAATTGGTTTTCAATTGATGGCCCTCCATCCTGACTTCATGGTGCTCGTGGACCTGACGATGAGAGCCTGGCACCACTTTCATACAGCCATTTTCTGGAAAGCTGGGCGATAAAGCCACCCAAGCCGACACCTGCGGACTTATCCCGGTGTCTGTGTATGCGTGATCAGAATGCCACATAACGACCGACGGCGATTGCGGGCTTTTGACAAGAACCATT
>CAYVPM010000192.1:0-6013 GCA_964453475.1 uncultured Saprospiraceae bacterium
AGCTTTGGCAACCTTGCTGCACGCTTTTACCTTTTCAGGCCCGGCGACACCTTTGATGAGCCGGGAACCCTGCCAGAACTCGAAGTGAATCAAGCCCTCTGATTCCCTGGTTTGGATGTTCTCTCCCGTATCTTCGTCTTTGATAAAATCGAAAAACGCGTGGTAGGCGGCCAGGTGTTCTCCTTTGTCGAACAATTCGAGGGAGCGATCGAACAAAGCTTGTTGAGCATCAGACTTGTACGCATCTGTAAAGCGGCCAAACGGTATGTCCGGCTGAACAGTTTTTTTGGAGGAACCAAAATTAAATATGCGATCTATGATGCCCATACAGGAAATGAGTGCCAAAAGTAGCAAGTTTGCCGGTAAATTAAATATTATAGTCAACGCAAAGTGGTTTTGAATGCAGGAATATGGCAATCATTTTAAAATCATGCATTTGTTTCACTCAATTCATGCAAAATCACTTTAATCACAGTATATCTGATGACGGATTCATTTCGCACGGTATTTCCACCTTCGCCAGCCAATATTCAAATTGGCCATGGCGACCAGTTGATGCTCATCGGCTCCTGCTTTACCGAGCATATCGGCGGGCGTTTGGCAGGGCGCAAGTTCAACACCCTGGTCAACCCGTTTGGCATTGTGTACAACCCGGTTTCAATGGCGCGTTGTCTGGAGCGGTTGCTATCTGGAAATCAACCTTTTAAAGCGGATTCCCTGGTACAGCACATGGGACTTTGGCACAGTTGGGAACATCATGGCCACTTTTCAAAACCAGATCAAGCACAAACGCTGGCGGGCATCAACGCAGGCTATGAACAGGCTGTAAACCATTTGCAGGGCAGCAGCAGGCTCCTGCTCACCCTGGGAACAGCCGAAGTTTTCAGTTTGAAACACAATGGGCAAATTGTCGCCAATAACCATAAAATGCCTGCGGATATGTTCCAGCAAAAACGGCTGGATGCCGGGGAAGTGACGGATGCTCTGGGGGCCGCGCTGGAAAAATTGACGCAAAAAATCCCTGGCGTTCAGGTTATCCTGAGTGTCAGCCCGGTGCGGCACCTGCGCAACGGCATGGTGGAAAACCAGCGCAGCAAGGCCGTTCTGCTCCTGGCCTGCGAAGCCTTGTGCCGCCGTTTGCCCAACGTGCAGTACTTCCCGGCTTACGAACTCCTGCTCGACGATCTCCGCGACTACCGTTTCTATGCCGGCGATATGTTGCACCCTTCAGAATTGGCGGTGGAGTATATCTGGCAGTATTTTTCCGACATGTTTTTTTTAGCGGAAACAAAGCAGCTCAATACCGCCATTGAAAAAATACTGGCGGCGGCGGCCCATCGGCCATTCCACCCGGACACGGCAGCGCACCGGGCATTTGCGGAGAAGCAATTGGCAGCGATTTCGGCTTTGCAGCAGGAATGGGCGGGATTGGATTTTGGGCAAGAGGAAGCTGTGTTCAGGCGCTGAAGGCAGCAGACAACTTTTGAAAATACTGTGCCGTTG
Source organism: uncultured Saprospiraceae bacterium (assembly GCA_964453475.1). Taxonomy (GTDB): domain Bacteria; phylum Bacteroidota; class Bacteroidia; order Chitinophagales; family Saprospiraceae; genus M3007. The sequence goes on from CAYVPM010000192.1 coordinate 1,504, forward strand.
TCTCTTTCAAATAAACCCCAAATTTTATGGCCAGCTTATCCAGAGCATTCATGTCAAAAAAGGTGTAATTGAACTGGAGTTGGCTTCCATTGGTCAGCAGTTGGCGGTTTTGGCGCAACAAAAGGTGTTCCGAAGCAGAAAGGTTGTTGATGCCGCCGGCATCCACGTAGCCTTTTAGCCGTTGTTCGGTTGCTTTCATGGCGGCTTCCAGGATGTCGAGATCGCGGGCAGCTTCCGCCAGGATACGGCGTTGCAGGTTGATGCTGTCCACGACGTATTCAATCTCGGATTTTACCTGCCGCTGGTCTTTGGTTATGGAAAAATAGTGCTTGTCGATGTCGGTGTTGAACTGCTTGACGATTTCCCAGTGTTCCAGGGCAAGGTTTTTCATCTGTCTGATAATATCCCGGAATTTTCCCTGCAAAATATCATAGTGCTGCCGCTCTGCCAGCAGGTTGCCTTTGGCATGACTGCCGCCTGTGGTAAAAAACAAGGCCATAATAGTATTGGCAGAAGCGGCTTCATCGCGGTGGTCTATGGCGCGGGTTTGGCTGAGAAAAGCGGAGAATTGGGCTCCTTTTTCTTTAAATGCGGCTATTTTACCCAACAAATCCTCCAGTGGGTCAACGTTATTGGCGGGGTCGAAACGCGGGTCGTCCAGGTTGATGGGCGTTTTTGGCGGATCATTGGGCTCCGCGTTCTCGTCAAAAAGGTTGTTGTATGGGTTGGGCATACTGCAGATTGTACTGTGATTAAAGTGATTTTGAATGATTTGAGTGAACAAATGCTTGATTTTCAAATGATTGCAACATTCTTTCAATCATAACCACTTTGCGTTGACTATCTAAAAGCAAAAGTAAGTAAAAATCAAGTCGATTTTCCAGTCTGGGCGTCCAGCCACCCCAGTACAAAATACAGCAGCACTGCCATGCTTATTTCCAGCACCAGCAGCACTTTCGTGCCAAAGGTATGCAGCGGAAGTGTCGCCAGCACAAAAATCAGGTTGACGCCCATCAACGTCAGGGTTGTTTTGGTGTGCGATAAACCCAGGCGCAGCAGCTGGTGATGTATATGCTTTTTATCAGGGGCGAAGGGCGATTGCCCCTTCAGCACACGGCGCAAAAAAGAGCTCACCGTGTCATAAATGGGTAATATCAGGATGGCGATGGCGATGGCGGGCGCGCCGCCGAGCACAAAGGGGCTGTCGGTTGGAACGACGTGGTTGGACTCGATAAACTTGATGGCCAACAGGGCGCATACCGTTCCGATCAACATCGAACCCGTATCGCCCATAAATATCCTGGCGGGGGAAAAATTGTATTTCAAAAAAGCCACCACCGCACCGGCCAGCCCAAAAGCCACCACCGCCAGCCCAATGAGCCCTGTGGCAAAAAACCAGGCGCCAAAAAGTATGCAGGCAAACAACCCGATGCTGCCCGCCAAGCCGTTCACGCCGTCAATCAGGTTGAACGCATTGATGATGCCCACGATGATGACAATGGACAGGGCGAAACTGGTGAGGCCAGGCAGCGTTTCAATGCCAAACACACCGTAGAAACTGGTTATCTGCACCCCGGCTTTCCAGACAAGTATCACGGCAACGAGCAATTGGCCGACGAATTTTTTTACCGGGGAAATGGGCATCAGGTCGTCCAGTACGCCCATCAGGAAAATAAGGAGAAAAGCAGCCAGAATGTATTGTAAGGTGTCGAAGGTTTGCAGCGGTGTCCACAATACAATGGCACAGACAGTACCAGCAAAGATGCCGATACCGCCCAATGAAGGCGTGGGCTCCAAATGAGCGCTGCGCTCGTTTGGCTGGTCAAAAATCCTTCGCTCTTGCGCCACCTTTATGATGATCGGGATGATCAGATAGGTGAGTATAAACGCAGTGATGAAGGATAACATTAGAGCGTACATGGCAGATTATCGCGGTGCATCAAAAAAGTTGGTTCACCACTAGGGCAAAGGTAGGATTTGAACCCAAAAAAAAGGGCTACCCCATCATGCGATGAGATAGCCCCGGCTTATTCAATGAAACAGTAAATTACTGCTCCGTTTTTTTATCACCACAAGCTGCGGCAGATTTGCCTTTGCAGCAAGCCTTACCTTCGCTGGTGGCTGCACAAGCTTTGGCAGTTTTTTTCGTCATTTCTGTATTGGTGGTCGTCAAAGAAGTAGGCGCAACATTTACAAATGTGTTGGCAGCCTCGTCGAATTTAACGCTCACAAATTGTACATTACCTTGAGCATCAGCTTCTTTACGGACATAGGCAACAGAGCCGTCGTCAGACTGGCGCTTTTCGATGCTTGGGTCAGAAGCAGCCGCTTTGGCGATTTTGCTGGCGCAGCAAGATTTTGGTGCAGTGCCAGCAGATGCGCTGCTGCACTGTGCATTGGCAGCAAAAGTGCCGAGAACAAACGTAAATGCAAAGAAGAAAATCGCTTTTTTCATGATTCGAGAACTTGAGTTATTCAGTTAAAATTTAATTGTTCTTTTGAATGTGTTCTACAAAAGTAAGTTGAAAAACTGAAACGTTGCATGCCTGTGCTCAGCCTTAACAACTTTTTGGCTTTTTAAGACATTATTTCCCGGCCAGGATTGCCTCGTAGCGGGGCTTGTCGTTCAGCAATTTTATGGCCTCTTTTACCTCTGCGTCGTTCACCAGGTTTTTGCGCACCTTGCCGCGCTGGTAGTAGTAGCGGCCCACGATTTCTTGCTCAATTTCGTGCAAAACCCGATCCTTGTAGCGCAAAAGCTCGCCCTTTTTCTCTTCTTGCAATTTTTGTTCCAAAGCTGTTATTTGCGCGTCAAGGGGCAATTTTTCGCGGGTTGAAATCTCTCGCAGCTCCTGGAGTTTTTTCTCCGTCTTGGTTTTGTAGCTGAAATTTCTGCTGTCCACATATTTTGAAAACCCGTCAAAATCAGTGAATTCAAATATTTCCACAGAGTCTATCGAAGTATGTTTCAGCGCATATTCGGTAACATAATCAAAAATGATGTTCTGATCGAGCAGGGCGCGCACCACGCCTTCAGCTGTGTCAACTTGTAGCATCACATCGGGTTTGATGCCGCCGCCATCCAGTACAATCCTTCCGTTGCGGGTTTTGAATTGCGCCCTTTCCGATTCCGGGATGTCAACCGGCGCACCGTCCTTGTAGCGCACCGATTGGATGCAGCGGCCCGAGGGGATGTAATATTTGGCTGTGGTGAGCTTTATCCGGGCATTGTAGCCGAGGTCCTTGGTGTTTTGCACCAGTCCCTTGCCGTAAGTGCGCTGGCCCATGACAACACCCCTGTCGAGGTCCTGGATGGCGCCCGAGGTGACTTCACTGGCAGAGGCGCTGTGTTTGTTGACAAGAATCACCAGCGGAATTTCTTTGTCGATGGGTGGGCCCATGGTGCGGAGGGAAATGTCCCATTCCGGCACTTTGCCTTTGGTGCTGGCCACGAATTCTCCTTTCGGCACGAACACGTTTACCAGGTTGACGGCTTCGTTGAGCAAGCCGCCGCCGTTTTCCCGCAGATCGAGTATCACGCCTTTGAGCTTCGGGTTTTTGTCCTTTAGCTTCATCAGCGCGTCTGCCACATTGTCGCTGGCATTTTGGGTAAAGGTGCTAAGGTTGATGTAGCCGATGTTCTCGGCAACAATGCCTGAATGTGGCACATTGGGGATGTTCACTTCGCCGCGTTCGAGCGTGATTTTTACTTCTTTGGAGGCGCCGGGACGGCGCACCAGCAATTCGGCTTTGGTGCCGGGGAAGCCGCGCAAAAACTCCAGCACTTCTTGCTCTGTCTTGCCTTTTGCGCTCTGCCCGTCGATGCTGATGAGCGCATCGCCTACCTTGATGCCCGCTTTTTTGGCCGGGCTGTTTTCGATGATATCCGTGATGATCACATAATCGCCCATGCGCAGGCCTGTGGCGCCGATGCCGTTGTAGGTGCCGTCGTTCTGGATGCGCCAGCCTTCAATATCGGTTTCCGACATGTAGTTGGTGAACGGGTCAAGACCGAGCAACATGGCGTCCATGCCCCGGCGCATGATTTGGTTGGGATCGAGTTCATCCACGTAGGAGTGGTTCACCTCCCGGTAAGCATTTGCGAAGATTTCGAGGTTTTTGGCGATGTCAAAGTACTTCCCTTGGGCATTTGCCGCGTTGAAGGAAAGGAATAAGCTGAGCAGGATAAAATAAGTTCTGTGTGGCATGTGTATGAAAAACTTGATGCTTGGCTGGGGTTTTGTAAAATGCAGACTATGATTTTTGTGATGGACAATGATTGATTTTGAATTGATTACAAACATTGGGTAGTACAAAGCCCGACGGCGGGCAGTATAATTCCGGTTTGTAAAGCAGGAGTGTTAGCCAAAATTTTCGCTGGTTTGAGCAGGGTGAAGGGGTTGTGTTTAAAGGGTTAGAAATGAAATTTAGTCAAATTTTATTTCGATTTTCTACAGACCTTCCAGGTTTTCAAAACCTATGGTATGTACATAAGTTCATTGACGTCAAG
>CAYVPM010000193.1:0-5975 GCA_964453475.1 uncultured Saprospiraceae bacterium
GGGGCAGGGGGTGGATCAAGCGTGCCCCCAGTCCCCCCTACCACAAAAACCCCTCGCCAAACCCAACGCTCCCTTTTTTGAATAAGCACAAAAGCCCAAACAAACATTGGACGAAATGCCCCAAAAAAACCTTGCTTTTTTCCAAAAACGCCTTTAATTTCGTAAAATGAAAACGCCCCCACCTGAACCAAAACCCCGCATGCACCATGGCGCCAGACCCAAATTGTTTCAATATGCCCGAAACAACAGGGACAACCCGACAGATACCGAAGCAATGCTCTGGGATGCCCTGCGCGACAAACGCCTCGGCAACTACAAAATCCGGAGGCAACACCCTGTAGACAAATATATCCTGGACTTCTATTGTCATGCAAAGCGGCTGGCCATTGAAATTGATGGCGGATACCATTGTAGCTCCGAACAAATAGTAAAGGATGAGGCCAGAACCAGGGCCCTGTCAGAACTCGGGATTAGGGTTATCCGCTTCAGGAATGAAAGAGTGGAACATGATTTGTCCGCAGTTCTGACGGAGATTTTGGCTGTATTGGACGCTATCCAGGAATTTGGCGCCGATTCCTGAGATGCTTCCCTAAAAAAATTACGATTTTCAGTTCACGGCGCTACCATAATTTTCATAAACGCCAGAACCAAATTGTCAAGCTGAATAATCCCTAAACGGCTGACACTATTTCCAAAAAAACGACCGATAATGAAAGCAACCCTCCAACTCCTGATCATGGCCTGCTTGTTGACTTGCATCCAAGCAGTTCAAGCCCAACAAGCCTCCGAGTGCGGCACCACCATTGCGCCTCAAGGCTTCGAATATTACAGGTCAATTGTAAACCAGGCACAAGCCCAAAAGAATGCGGGCTTTGGGGAATCAGCACTCCCCATCAACATTCCCGTTCATTTCCACATCATCCGCCGCAACGATGGCACGGGGTTCAATGGGCTGAGCATCGACGACCAACTGGCGGAATGTGACGCTGCGCTCGATACCGTAAACCAGCGCTACAAAGCCGCCAACCTGCAATTCTACCGCTGCCTGGAGCCCAACATCATCATGAACGATATGTTTTTTGACTCCATCAATGTGGGTACAGCCGCTCAACAGACGTTTATTGCCGCCAATTTCAACCCTTCGGTCATCAATGTATATTTCACCCGCCGGGTGCTGGACGCCGCCGGCAGCAACCGCTGCGGCTGGGCCCGCTTCCCCACCGATGCCGAACGTTGGGTCATCATGAACTACGGCTGCCTGGACGACCGCAACACCTTTGCACACGAAATGGGCCACTATTTCGGGCTCCTGCACACTCATGAAGACTTTATGGGGGCAGAAAACGTGACGAGAGACCCAATGAACGCTTGTTTTGACTGCGATGTGGACGGCGATTTCCTCTGCGATACACCCGCCGACCCGACCCTGCAGTTGGCCAATGGCAGTTTTATCGTAAACGCTTCCTGCGGGTACACGGGCACGGGCATGGATGCCTGTGGCGTGGCCTACAGCCCCGATACCCGCAACATAATGTCCTATACCATTGGTTCCTGTGGCAACCGGTTCACGGCGGACCAATTGGGGGTCATAAGCCAGGCGTACACCAACACCCGCCAGGCACAGCTGGATAACTCCGTGTGCAACCAAACCCCCTGCGTGGAACACGTGGTGCTTCCAAATATTACCGTGACCACTTCAAAAAAGGTGAATGCCCAAAAAACCATCACCTCCGCAGAGATCATCATGACACCGGCTTCCGAAGACGTGATGTACGATGCAGGTGAGGCCATTATTTTGGTGCCAGGTTTTCACGCAAAAACCGGTGTGCGGTTCCTGGCCTTCATCGATGGTTGTTATATCCCGCCCGTTGCACCATTGGTGATTGATGAACGGGCAGAAACGACCGCCATGGCTGCTGTTCAAGCAGTTGCGGCAATTTTAATCGCGCCGAACCCCACTGCCGGTAGCACCCGGATAGAGATTCGCCTTTCGGGCAATGACGCAGCAACTGTTGGCATCCGCAACCTGCAAGGCCAACTGATTCAAAGCTGGCAGGTTTCAGCCGACAATACCGATGCTTACTTCAACATTCAGTTCGATGCAGCGCTAGTCCCCCCGGGGCTCTACTGCTGCACTTTGGAGACGGGCAACACCCGTGTTGTCCAAAAATTTGTCGTGAACCATTGAACAGGCTTTTAAGCCAACTAATTGCCGCAGTGCTTCAATTTCGAAGTTTTTGCACTTCTACGTTACCCTGTTTTTACAAAATTTCTCACCCATCAAATTCCTTTTCCAATGAAAAAGACAAACCTTTTTTCAGCGCTGATCGTGCTGCTTGGCTGCATGATCGCACAAAGCACTTTCGCTCAAGTTTCAGGCAAAAAACCTGAACTAATCATGTTTCGCCACAACAGCAGTAGCAGTAGCCCCAACCCAACTCCGATCGTAACAGGCGATGTCATCGGTACAATCAAATGGAACGGTCTGACGGAAATAAATGCCATCAGGACGGGCGCCACCATCCGCTCGATCACCAAAGCGGTTTCTCCGGGTTCCCTCACGGCCAACATGCTGTTTGCCACGAACAACGGCACCAACCTGGTTGAACACATGGTCCTCACCGAAACCGGCCTGGTAGGCATCGGCACCCTGGTCCCAACCTTCAACCTGGATGTAGTGGGCAATACCCACACCTCCGGCCGCTTCCACGGACGTATACACTTCGACCAGCTTTCTGCAGCCAATGATGCGCCGAATACCTACACGGATGAGGCTTATTTTGAAAGGAAGCAGCGCTCCACGCTTGGTGTCCCTGCATCTGTAATGGCCAACAATTTTGGCGGTGTGCTGAGCCTGGCGCCCGGTGGCGGCGCTTATGACCACCAATTGTTTTTTGGACAAGACGGCATCTGGAACCGCCGGGAAACCGAAAACAACGCCGCCTGGACGGCCGCCTGGGAAAAATTGCTCTCCAGCGCCGACATCAAAGGCACACCAAACCGCATCGCCCGCTTCCTGCCTCCGGATAACCCTTCCAGCAAACTGGGCGACAGCCAGTTGTTCGACGACGGCACCGATGTGGGCATCGGCACTGTGACCCCCGACCCTGCGTATTTGCTCACCATCGGCGGTGACACCCGTATCAATGGCCGCGCCAACGTAAGCAACAACCTCGATGTAGGCGGAAACCTGAAAGTAGTTGGCAATGCAGATGTGGATGGCAATTCCAATGTGGACGGCACTTTTGATGCCACGGGCAATACCCGCCTGAAAGCGGAACTGGACGTCGACGGCCAATCCAATTTCGACCAGCGCATGAAAATTGGCGCGGCCAATTACGGCACGGGCTATATGTTGAGTGTTGGCGGAAAGGTTATTGCAGAAGAAGTACGCGTGGCTTTGCAGGCAACCTGGCCCGATTACGTTTTTGATGCTCCAACGCCAGACATTAAAGCGTGGGAGAAATTTATCCTTGAAAACAAGCACCTCCCTGGCGTTCCTTCTGCCAAAGAAGTGGCAGCTGCCGGTGGCATCGAACTCGGTGAAAACCAGCGCATCCTCCTTGAAAAAGTAGAGCAGCTTACCCTTATCATTATCGAGCAGCAAAAACAAATCGATGCCCTGCGCGCAGATTTGAAAACCGAAAAACACTGATTTTTCATCTACAAACACAACCTGTTATGAAACATTCACTCAAAATAATGGCGATCTGTGTTTCGGTTCTTTCGTTCGTATGGCTTGCGCCACCATTGTGCCGCTTTTTTAGCGCCATGATGGCGAACCCTCTGGAAATGGACGATGAAAAAGAAGGGCGCCTCGCTACAACCATTCAAGGACGCTTTGAACAGGAATTCTTGATGACCCGCGACCCGGCCACCAATACCATCCCAAGGGACCGACTGATCAAAGCGCAAAAAATTGCAGACCTCAAGCGCGCCCAAATGGCTTTGAAGGACGACGCCATCCCGGTTTATTGGAATGAACGCGGACCAAACAACGTCGGGGGCCGCACCCGGGGCATCCTGATCGATGCCAACGACCCTTCCGGACGTACTGTTTGGGCAGCCGGGGTGGCAGGCGGACTTTGGCGCACCGGCGACATTGATGCCGGCGCTATTTCCTGGACGAAAATCAACGACCTTTTCGACAACCTGGCCATCACCACCATTGCCCAGGACCCCACAAACGCAAACACCATGTACTTCGGTACCGGTGAAGGCTTTGGAAACTATGATGCTGTAGGCGGACTGGGTATCTGGCGTTCTCTGGATGGCGGCGCCAACTGGACGAGATTGGCAACGCCCTTTGATAACGTGAACAAGATCGTGATCGACAATGCGGGCACCATCTATGCTGCGACCAATAACGGCTTGCGCCGCTCCATGGACGGCGGCAATACCTGGCCAACCATATTTGGCGCCGGTAATGCGGTGCAGGATTTTGAAATCGCTGCCGATGGCGACTTGTTCGCAACAAGGCCCGGTTTAGGCGTGTCGCGCTCGCAGGCTGGCGGCGCCTGGATGCCTGTCAACACAGGATTGCCCGGCAGCAATTTTGGCAGGGTCGAAATAGCCTGTGCGCCCAATGACGCGACTATTTTGTACGCTGCGCACCAGAAAACCGATGATCCGAACAAAGATTCCGTATTGGGGGTATTCCAGTCGACGAATGGCGGGGACTCCTGGTCGGCAGTCACTTTGCCTGCCCTGGGCGGCCAAAGTTGGTACAACCTCATTCTGGCTGTCGATCCGAACAATGCCAACAGGGTATGGGTCGGCGCGGTAAACCTGTTTGCTTCTACCGATGGTGGCGGCAGCTGGACGGGCATTGGCATTGGCCACAGCGATCAGCACGCCATTGTTTATCGGGCGGGGAACTCCAACGATATTGTGTTCGGTAGTGATGGCGGGATTTACCGCACGACCAATGGCGCAGCAGCAAACCCCACCTTGATTGAAAGGAATATCGGCTACAACGTGACCCAGTTTTTGTCGAACGCCCTGCATCCTACCAGCGGCTCCAACTACATGCTCGGTGGCACGCAGGATAATGGTACGCAAAAATTCACGATTGCGGGCCTTGCCAATACTTCTTTGGCAACCGGCGGCGATGGCGCTTTTTGCTTTATCGATCAGGACAACCCGAACATACAGATCACGAGTTTTCAAAACCGGCAATACAATATTTCTACGAATGGCGGCGGAAGTTTTGGCGGCTTGCTGCCTGGTGGCGATGCTAACAAGGTGTTGTTTATTGCTCCATCAGAGTACGACAATACTGCGAACATTCTGTACTATTCCGACACCCTCAATTCCCTGGGCCGTATTTCGGATATCGGTGGCGCCAACACCAATACCACTGAAACCTACACTACGGCATTTGCAGGGAGCAATGTCAGCGCTGTCGCGGTTACGCCAGTAACTGCCAATCGGCTCATCGTTGGCACTACGAACGGACGGATTATACGCATCGATAATGCCAATATGCCGGGTGCTACCACCGCAACCGTCATCACAAAGCCAGCAGGCATGCCATCCGGATATATTTCGTGCATCGAAATAAAGCCGGGCAGCGACAACCACTGGCTGGTTATTTTCTCCAATTTTGGGGTTAACAGCGTGTGGGAAACCCCCGACGGCGGCGCTACCTGGATCGATTTGGACAATGATTTACCCGATATGCCCATCCGCTGGGCCATGTTCAACCCCTTCAACCACGACCAGGTGTTGCTGGCCACGGAGTTGGGTGTTTGGAGTACCGACGATTTGAATGGTGTGAATACCGAATGGTGGCCTACCAACACCTTTGGTCTGGCCAACGTCCGGGTTGATATGCTGCAATACCGCAGCAGCGACCATTTGGTGGCCGCTGCGACCCACGGCCGCGGGATGTTCTCTACCGACTATTTCACCTTGCTGAACACTTGCACGCCCAGTCTGTTCGTCGGTGGCGCCATCCCATCGGGGCTGTACAT
>CAYVPM010000194.1:0-5969 GCA_964453475.1 uncultured Saprospiraceae bacterium
ATCAAGCGGCCGATAAGAAAACTAAATCTGTTGCATTTGAAACTTGAATCCGCCCAACAAAATTTCAAAAACATGAAAAAAGTATTACATTTAAAGATTCTTTTCATTTTATTATTGTCTTTCTCCGTTTTTCAAGTTTCTAGCCAAAATTCGGCCAAATCGGCAAAGGAAGAGATGTTAGAAATTTACGAAAAGTCGGATGAAACAAGCGTAAAGATAAAAACTGATGTAAATTCATTTTTTGCATTGGCAAAAAAGCCGATTGCCCAAGCTGACAAAATTTCTAACCGTCTCAAAAAGAAAACCTCAGAGTTGAACAACCAGCCTCTTGCAAAAGAAGAAATCGAGCGAACGGTTAAAGATATTAGGGAGTTACACAACATCTACACAGAAATTGATGACAATAGAGAGTTGTTTTACAAGATATTGAATAATTATGACAAGGACATTGAGGTTCAGGTAGCAAGTGCAAAGGCTTTGGTAAAAAAATACCAAAAAATGTTAGAGGAATTTCAAAGCAGCCAGCAGGAGCTTTTAATGAAAAATGAAAAGAGTGCCGCAGAACAGCAGGATTTTGAATTTAATGACTCAAACATCCAACTAGTAAAGAAAATAATTGCTTCACTTGAAAATTTTCAAACAGAGATTGAAGCGTTTAAAAGAGGGTACGAAAAAACAAACACCGAAATTGCTTTGTTTTTCAACACCGTCAAAAATTGTAGGGTAAACAGCGGCTTGCTGCGCGATTTTTTTGAATTAACATTGGAGTTCGACAAGATTATTGAAAACTCTGACAATATAGCCAGCCTGAAAGATTTGACTAAAGATATTCAGATGTCCTTGAAAGGCTTGTCAAATACCGTGATTGAACTGAAAAAATCTGCCAACAGTCTGTAAGAAAATATCTTACGCTTTCAAATCCAGCGTTTGTCCGAGATTTTGGATTGTTTTCAAATTCAAAATCTCGGACAAGCACTATTTTTGACTCCCCGGCAGTGGCATCAACCCAATTTTTCTTTTCATTTTTCACATGAAGCTCCATTTAACCGATATTATGCTAATAATCAACTCCTATGCTCGGCACATCATCAGCCTTATGAAAACCCCAGGTTGTTTTTTTATGATTTTCTTATTCGCTGCGATGTTTTTAGCCCCATCATGTTCAAGGAAAAACAATGGGTACACCCCAAGTTTCGAGTGGAAGAAAAAAAATAGCAAATCCGCGAAAGCAGAACCTAAAAAAGCCAAAGAAAAAAAAGAAAAGCCCCCTAAAGCCTCCAACCTAACTTACCAAGGGAATCTTGACTTTGGAGTAGTTTCAAATGATTACACCTTCAAGGAGGTTTCTTTTGGCGGCCTTCATACCGCGCACGGTATAAACTTCAAAAATGGCTTCTTAGGCCTTGGGGCTGGTATTGACAGGTATGACTCTTTGTTAATGACCACCATCGGACTTGATACGCGCTTTACATTTTCTTCTTACACATGGGACCCGACATTGAGCACGGGGAAACCCAGTTGGGTCAACTTGTTTGTATTTTTAAATATAGGCCTCACACATTCCATCCGGAACAGCATTGTACCAGCCCAAAAAGGATATTTATTCAATCCTGGGCTAGGTTTTTTGTTCGGATCATCACGAGATGCCAGGATGTCGCTCGCATTTGGGTATAAATTTCACGAGTTTAAGGATTACCAAAATTATTCCAGTCTCGAGACATTCCATTTGCGTTTAGGAGTCGAATTTGCGCCCTGGCTAAAGAATAGGAATATTCCTAAACGTTAGATTGCCAATACTTGTGGCAACCTTCAACTTGGTTAATTTTTTTGAAGATTGGCTGCAATTGTCAAATATCAAGCTTATCTCAATGGCATCATCAACTTCACGGAATTTAAATTCAAGGCATTTTACGCTTTCGTCACTACCAATTCTAATGCGCGTTGCTTTGTTCGTTTGATGGGAATCATCTGTGTACGAAGTAACCCATGACGCTTCCTTCGCACAAAATTGAAGATTGCCCGGGTTAATTCTTGTAAAAACTATGTTGCAGACAATTTGATCGCCTTCTCGGTAACAACAAGTCAGACGCCCCTTTAACCCGCTGAGTTCTTCCACAATAGGTTTTTGATCACTGCATCTGTCTTTGGTCGGGGTAGTTTTTTCTTGTTGTTTGGGTGTAATCGTGGTAGTTTTTGGGGTAGAAGCTGCTTGCGTTTTTCTAACAGAATCAGCTTTTGCAATTCTGTTTAATGAATCCCGAGCAGCCTCGCGCACCTTGTTATCATAATCATCTGCCAAAAAAGAGGGAATTTGTAGAAATAAGGCCACCAAAGAAATCAAGACCGGGATCAGCCATCCCCAAAAGGTCCATCTACGCCAGAAAATGGTCTTTTTTATTTGATGTTTATCAGATTTTGTGTCATCCAACAATGTTGTTTTCAGATCAAGTTTAGCAGCAATCCCATTTGCCACCTGGGCAAACCAAGCATCCCGAGTCGCTGTATCACCCATTGGCATCGTACTACCCCCAGCAGGTATTATATTTTTACGATAGGTCTCTAAAAAGCTGTTGCCATGCCATACCACGTGCCGGGCTGAGAGCGGCGCAACAATAGCCCCCTGCTTCATTAAACCCATGTTTTGTTTGAGCCATTGATATGGTTCAGCATCATGCCAGAGATCAGCGCTAACCCAAATCAGAACCATATCAGCTGTGGCCAAAAATGTTAAAAATTCCGTCTCAAATACGTCTCCTGGCGGTACCACATCTGAATACCACAACGTTATCGCATATTCATCTTGCAACGGTCGGAGCACTTTTGCCAATTCGCGTACCTGACTGATATCTGCATTCGAATGAATAATACAAACTCGTTTTGGTTCTGATTTCATACCAATTGGTTCAGTTATTTATGATGTTTGAGGATTTATAATGTACCTACATATCTAAAGGGGCGGCAATATCATTAAAATACTTGATTAAAACATGTAAAGGTTGGTGTATCGTGTTCGGTCTTTCGCACATGTGTTCTAAAGCTAATTAATTAACAGTACAGTCTTTTTGACACCTCAGGTGCTTTATTCAGACACTAAACCACCTTCGATACAACAACCCCCTCCCTCACCCGCGTCTCAAGTACATCCCCAGGCAAAACATCCTTAGCAGCAAGTACAGCCTTCCCGTTTTTCATGGTCAGGCTAAAGCCCCGGCGCAGTACGTTCTCAGGGTGCAGCGCCTTGCAGTAGGTTTCCGCTTGTTCCACAGCGCGATATTGATTGCGGAGAAATTGCTGCGCGAGCCGGGGCAATTGCTGCGCGGTACTGTCCACCTGAAATTGTGCGGTGTGCAAACGCTTCTGCGCCGCCCAGCGCATTTCGTTGGTGCTTTGTTCCAGCAACGCTGCATGTGCTTTTAGCTGGTCGTTCGCGAAGCGCCGTAGCTGCTCGGTGGTATCCAGCAATTCCCCTTCGAACTGCATGTTGTGCTGTACGATAAACTCCGCCACGGCCGTCGGTGTTTTAAGCGATCGGTTGGCCACCAAATCAAGCACCGTTTCATCCACGTCGTGGCCGATGCCGGCGAACACGGGCAGCGGAAATTCGGCTACTGCGGAGCAGAGTTTCAGTCCGTCGAACGCCGCCAGGTCGAGCCGGGAGCCACCGCCGCGCACGATGGCAACAGCATCGTATTTGTTTGCCTGTGCCCCTATTTTTGCCAAAGCTGCCAACACTTCCTGTTCCGAATTTTTTCCCTGAACCGATGCGGCAAACAGTTTCAAATCAAAAGTGTAGCCAAAATTGTTCTCTGTCAGTTGCTGCCAAAAATCCTGCCGCCCCGCTGCCGTTTCGGAACTGATGACAGCGATGCGCTGCAACACCAGGGGCAATCGCAGCGAACGGTTTTTATCGAACAAGCCTGCGTCTTTCAGCGCTTGCACGGTCTGCTTGCGCTGCAAATCCAGTTGCCCCAGCGTGTATGCGGGATCCAGGTCGTAAATATTCAGTTTCAGTCCGTAGCGCTCGTGAAATTCCGGTCGCACCTGGATTTTAAGCTCCAGCCCCTCCCGCAAAACAGTCTGCAAAGCCATACCATGCCGGGAAAGTATCTGCCGGAACTCGCCCGCCCATATCACCGATGAAGCCTGGGCCACAATGTCTTCGGTTTCACCTTTTTGCACCAATTCCAGGTAAAAATGCCCCTTCGAACTGCTGATCTGGGCAATCTCCGCCTTCACCCACAGCGGCTGCTGAAAGTTGAGCGCGATGACGCGGCGGATGTGTTCGTTGAGTTCGAAAAGAGAAACCATTTACGGAGTGCGGAATGCGGAGTGAGGAGTGCGGAATATGGAGTGCGGAATGCGGAGTGAGGAGTGCGGAATTGCACATCTTTGGTTTGTAGTGGGGTTTGGGTTTTCAGCCGTTGGGCTGATAATTGTTGGGGGGTGTTCACATATAATCAAGTTTAATTTATGTAATGGATTGTTTTCGTCAATACTTCATTATAAGGAATGGGGGCGTGCATTTTTTAGTTCCTACTGTTTTGGTAAATTTGACCGGGCAGTCTTGGGCGTGCGCATCTCCCTGGTGCTACTAATGCACCAAGAATTCAATAAATGAGCCGAAAGCCAAGGCATGATGGGTTCAAATACTAATTTCATATCGCTACCTTCTGCCAAAAGTGCCGAAGACCCAAGCCAAAAAACACCCCGAAAGCCGTGCTTATTCCGCACTCCGCACTCCGAATTCCGCACTCCACAAGCCGCATTCATTTCAGCTTTGCTGCAATCGCCTCTGCCGCTTCCCTTCCACTCTTCGCCGCTCCGTTCATAAAACCGGAAAAATCGCCGCCACAATGCTCTCCGGCAAAGAAAATATTGCCGACGGGCATTTGCTCCGCACCAACGATGCTGGTGTATTGCCCTACTGTGGGACAAATATAAGAGCCAAGCGTATGGGGCTGCGTGGGCCAATCCATGCGCGCGACCTTGCCCGTGAAGGCGCTGGTGGCGCCGGGGAATATCTGCTCCCAACGCGAGAGGTATTTGTCTTTTTGTTGCTCCGGCGTGCCCTGGCCTACGGCCAGGCCGCCTGGGCCGCCGAACAGTATGGAAAGTCCGGCAGGGCCATTATCCGGCGTTTGCAATTGGGCGTTGTCCCAGCCGTTGGGCAAGCCGTTGTCGGAATAGCAGAGGCCGCCGTAGCCGTTTTTGCGCCAGAAATGGTTTTTCATGCCCAGCATGAGCTTGGCGTTGGTGCCATAACCCAGCGTGTCGATGCACCTGCGTTTCAGTTTGGGCATGTCGATTTTCATCTCCAGTTTGCGCAGAACGGTAAACGGGATGGCGAGCACTACGTAATCGGCGATGACCGGCGCGCTCATGCCCGAAAATTGCAGGGCGTATTGCTCCCCCTGTGCGCGGATCGATTCCAGGGAGCGGCTCATTTCGATTTGGCTGCCGTATTTTTTGGCCAGGGCATCAGGAATGCGCTGGTTTCCGCCCCTTACCTTGTAACGCTCGTCGCTGTCGCCAAAAATCTCGAATGCGCCATTGGTGGTATCGGTGGAGATCAGGATCAACAAGTTGAGGCTCGATTGAACGCTGGGCGAAAGTCCGTACTCCGATTCATACGCCACTTCGATCAGGCTTTTCACCCAGCCTGTAGCGCCGATGTTTTCCAGGTATTTGGAAAGGCTGATGCGGTCGAGCTTTTTGGTAAAACGGGATTTGGTTTTGTAGGAAATTTCATCGCTCAGCTTGTCGATATCAGCCTGAATGCGGGGCGCAAAGGCCCGGAAGCCTTCCACTACCTGTGCGAGCGTGCGGTGTTGGCCTTCAAAAAAGAAAGCTTCCTTGATTAGCTTGGCCTCCGACTCCTGGGCGTAATCTATCAGTTCGAACCCGAATTCTTTGGCCAAATCCCAGATGTCCTTGTGGTTGGTGTCCACGAATTCGCCGCCAAATTCTGT
>CAYVPM010000195.1:0-5961 GCA_964453475.1 uncultured Saprospiraceae bacterium
CTCATAAGTGCCACAGCGCCAGCTTTTTGGCTGAAGGAAGCCGCGCCGCTGGTCACCTGTCCCTGTATTTTAGAGCAGGCATCGGCAATATGCTTTGGGCCGCCCATATAGCCCAGGCGCCAGCCCGTCATCGCAAAGCCTTTGGCGAAGCCATTGACGGTCACGGTGCGGTCTTTCACGTTGGGGAATGAGCCAATGCTCACGTGCTGATGGGTGAAGTTGATGTATTCATATATTTCATCGCTGACAATCAGCACGTTATCGTGCTTTGCCACCACATCGGCATACGCTTGCAGTTCCTCCCGGGTAAATACAGTGCCCGTAGGATTGCAGGGCGATGAAAACAATACAAACTTGGTGCGCGGGGTGATGGCCGCGTCAAGCTGTTCGGGTGTCGGTTTGAAATCCCGATCGACACCTGCATACACACAAACCGGCACACCTTCCGAGAGCTTTACAATTTCAAAGTAAGAAACCCAGTAAGGCGCAAACAGCACCACTTCGTCGCCAGGATTGAGCAGGGCCTGGCACAAGTTGTAAATCGTCTGTTTGGCGCCATTACTTACCACAATCTGTTCCGGCAGGAACTCAAGGTTGTTATCGCGCTTGAATTTTTCACAGATTGCCTTTGTCAGTTCCGGAAGACCGGATACTGGTGTATATTTCGTATAACCGTCTTTCAAAGCTTGGTAGGCAGCCTCTTTAACGTGATCTGGCGTATCAAAATCAGGCTCCCCGAGGCTGAGGCTGATCACATCATGGCCAAGAGCCTTGAGCTCTCTGGCCATACGGGCCATTTTGAGGGTTTCGGATTCCGCCAGGTTTTGTACGCGATTGGAAAGGATCATGAGTATTTTCGATTTTAAGGGCGCAAAGGTAGTCATGTGCTGTCAACTTTTAATGGTGATGGGTGAATAGTAATTGGAGATCAGCCTGTGCCAAGTTTGGCTATTTGACAGCGCCGGCAAGAAAAAAGGCTCTTTGCTATGCATTCCGATGCCCCTACTTCATCATTGCTCCAATGTCCACCAATTTATTTCACAAAATCATCTTCACCCATGCGACTAGCAAGCATCTTCCTGTTTTCCATCCTTTCCCTCCAAAACATTTTCGCTGAAAAACGCGTCACGCCTGTAATCACAGAAGTCACTGTGTACCGCAGTGGCGCCAAAGTGAGCAGCGTAGCCACAGTAACCGTACCGGCCGGCAATTCAGAAGTTGTATTCGAAAACCTGTCGCCCTACTTCGATGCCAACAGTTTGCAGGTGCGCATAAAAGGCGGGGCCACCCTGAATGCTGCGGTGTTCAGCATGAACGCACCCGGCCCCGGGCCAGAAAGCCCAAAGGCGCCAATCCTGCGGGATTCACTGGTGTTGCTGGGCGATGAGTTCACCCGCATACACGACGAGCGCGAGGTACTGAACAGCGAGAACCAGCTCATTGCTCAAAAAATGGCGCAAATAGGTATTTCAAATCCACCCCAAAATACGACGACCCTAAGCGTAGCTGAGTTAAAAGACTTAACCGCATTTTTTCGACAGCGTTTGCTGGAAATAAAAAACATGTTGCTCAACTTGAGCATTAGAGAGCGAAAAATCAACGAAACTTATCGAAAACTACAAGCCGATCTGCAAAAATTACAGCCCAACACTGCCGATGCAACCGGGCAAATTGCCTTAAAAATTGATGCCGCCAGCAGCCAGAGCCTGGAGATAACGTGTACCTATCTGGTCACCCAAGCTGGTTGGACTCCCATATACGACCTTCGTTCCGATGGTTTTGGCAAACCATTACAATTGCTCTACAAGGCCAATGTGCACAACAATACCGGCTTCAATTGGAAAGCTGTGACGCTCCACCTTTCTACCGCCAACCCGCTGGCAAACAACGACAGGCCCATCCTCAGCCCCATTTTTGTCGATTTCAGGCCTGTGTACGCCTATGCAGACGATGCCATTCAGAAGCAAGGCCAAGTGTACCAAATGGCGCCTGCAACCAATATGGCACAAACCAGGGATTTATCGCGGGCTGAAAGCGCCGGAGCTGTATTAGAGGAAGTTGTCGTTGCGCCAACCGAAGCGGAAATTATTGCCGCCGCCAGTGCAGAAGACCTGATTGCCAATTTTGACCTTCCAAAGCCCCAGGACATCCTGGCCAATGGCCTGGACAACATCGTCACCTTGGACGAACAAAGCATTCCCGCTGAATACGAATACCATGCGGTGCCAAAATTAGACCCTGCGGTATTCCTGCTTGCCAAACTCAGCGATTATGGCAAATACAACCTGTTGCCCGGTACCGCCAATATTTTTTACCAGGACACCTACATCGGTCAAACGCAAGTAAACCCCAATACCGTGAGCGATACGATGCTGCTCTCCCTGGGCCGCGACGAACAAATTACCATCAAACGCATGCAGCCCAAGGATTTCACCGGACGCAAAAAGATTTTCAGCAATACCGTAAAAGAGACCTACTCTTATGAAATTGCGGTAAAAAACAACAAATCCATACCCATCAACATCGAAATACTGGATCAGATCCCCGTGTCAAAACAAAAAGACATCACCGTGGAATTGCTGGAAAAAGACGGCGCACTTTTCAATGAAGACTATGGCAAACTGAAATGGCAATTGGAAATTCCTGCCAATACCAGCAAGCGGGTGAAGTTTACCTACACCGTGAAATACCCGAAAGACAAGGCGGTGGGGACGTTTCGTCAGTGATTGGTTGATCGGTGACAGTGATCAGTGATTGGTTGATCGGTGACAGTGATCAGTGATTGGTTGATTGGTGATTGGTGCACAACATTTTTACTTCGGCATAGAATTGAGTTTCAGCACGTTTGCCCGGTTTCTGTTTAAAGTGCTGGAAACAAATTCCATTTTGGAAAAGTATGATGTGCACTAATCACCAATCAACCAATCACTGATCACTATTTCCGTTTTTCCTAAATATTGTGTCAACAACTCCCCAATGGGCACAACCAAACGGGCCAAGCTTCTATATTTGCAGCGCAATTATGGAGAAAACACTTGACCAGTTTCGTGCGGTTGTAGGCCGCTGCCGCGACCTGTTTTTAAAAAAGACAGCCGATTACGGCACCGCATGGCGCATCTTGCGCCCGTCGAGCATCACCGATCAGTTGTACATCAAGGCATTGCGGATTCGCAGCATCGAGGAGAAAGGCGCGCAGAAAGTGGATGAACCCGTGAGCGCCGAGTTTATTGGCCTGGTCAATTACAGCGTTTTGGCACTGATTCAATGCAGCTTGCCTGAAAGCGAGTCGCTGGAGCTTTCGCCAGAACGTGTCGCCGAGCTCTACGATTATCACATCGAAGAGAACATCCGGCTGCTGCAGGCCAAAAACCATGATTACGACGAAGCATGGCGCTACATGCGCGTGAGCAGCATGACCGACCTTATCCTGCAAAAAATACTGAGAATCAAACAGATAGAAGACAATGCCGGACAAACGCAAGTATCGGAAGGCCTCGAAGGCAGCTACCGGGACATTATCAACTATGCTGTATTTGCACTAATAAGAGAAAACGATAATTTAATTTGATAATGTGATAATTCGATAATGTGATAATTGGCTTCGCGCCAGCCAGTGTGCTGAAGGCTGTAACCAATACAGTTGCCGAAAGCAGCGCGTACCATTATCACATTATCGAATTATCACATTATCAAAATATCACATCAAAAACAACTACCACATCCATAAATGACATCTCTTTCTACACTCATCATTCAGTTTGCCATCGTGGGCGCTATTTTGACGGCTCTTACCGTTTGGCGGAAGCTGCACAAGAATATCTTTTGGACATTTCTCCAGCATTTTGTCGGGGTTTGGTTCATTTTTTCCGGCCTGGTAAAAGCTGTTGACCCCATCGGCACTGCCTATAAAATGGAGGATTACTTCGGCGCTTTTGAAGTTACTTTTTCCGGTCTGACCAATTTTTTGAAAGGGATCGCCCCTGTGTTCCCCTGGCTGGCAAGCCACAGCACAGGTTTTTCCATCGGCATGATTGTCCTGGAAATTGTATTGGGCATTGCTTTGGTGATCGGTTGGCGCAATAAACTCACGGCATGGCTGCTTTTCCTGCTGATGCTGGTGTTCACCTTCCTGACAGGCTTTACCTACCTCACGGGCTATGTGCCCACGGATGCAAACTTCTTTGATTTTGCCCAATGGGGGCCTTATGTGAAGGAGCAGATGCGCGTCACCGACTGCGGTTGCTTTGGCGATTTCATCAAACTGGATCCAAAAATCTCCTTTTACAAAGACCTGGGCCTGATGGTGCCATCCATCCTGTTGTTGTTTTGGTCGCGCAAAAGCCACGAGCTGTGGTCCAAGCGCACCCGCGACCTGGTGATCGGCCTTTCCACAGCCGCTATTTTGCTGCTCTGTGTGCGCAACACCTACATGGACTTGCCCATGGTCGATTTCCGCCCCTTCAAAATCGGCAGCAATGTACGTGAGCAGAAGGCCCTGGAAGAAAGTGCAAAGGTGGATATTTTGGGCTGGGTCTTGGAAAACACCAATACCGGCGAAAAAATCAAATTTCTGGAGCCAGAGCCAGGCAAAATCACCTATTACAAGGAATATACCAAAGACAAAGGCTGGAAAGTGAAAGACCAGATCAAAACGGACTGGTATGTACTCGTTGACAGTGTGCGGACACCGATCACCAAGACAAAAGTGAGCGAATTCGCCGTCGAAAGCGTGGAAAACGGGGAAGTAACCGGCGACCTGCTGGAAGAAGAAGGCTATAGCCTGATGATCGTGGCTTACAAGCTTTACGGCAGCGAGCAAACAGAAACCATCACAGTGCAAGACACCACCTGGGCGACCGACACCATCGCCGTGACCAAAGATTCCATGCGCTACCAGCAGCGGGTGCTGTCTGTTCAGCCAAAACAAATTTCAAAAAAGGTGTTCATCCCTACACCCGAATACGCCGATTTCTATACGAAAGGCATCAACCCACTGGCGGAAGCGGCGGAAAAAGCAGGCTGGAAGGTGTACGCCATCACGACGTATGGCGACAGCGACCATTCAGCAGACTTTGCCCGGAAGGTCGGCGCCAAATATCCTTTCTACCGGGCCGATGACAAGTTGCTCAAAACCATTATCCGGGCCAACCCCGGCGTAGTGGTTTGGAAAAACGGACAAGTAGTGGACATGTACCACCATCGCCACCTGCCAGGCTTTGAGAAGCTTTCGGCAAAGTTTAAATAGCTACTGCTTTACAACGAAAAAGCCCTTCCTGGAATCCAGAAAGGGCTTTTTTAGTTTTTATCGGCAAATTTACTGCGACTGCAATGGAACCAACGTTTCTGTTGCAGTACCGCCGCCAACGGTTAATACCGCGACAACACACAGCACCACCAGCGTGCCAGCAAGCACCCAGGTAGCTTTTTCGATAAAATCAGTGGAGCGCGCCGCGCCGAAAAGTGTTTGCGCCTGGCCGCCGAAGTTCGGGTCGATGCCGCCGCCCTTTGAATTTTGCATCAAAACCACCAGAATCAGCAATGCGCTGACAATGGCAATCAAGATCGTAATGGTGGATAACATATTGTTCTATTTTTTTAGTTTGTCAATTTCGGCCGCAAAGTAAGCGCTTTTTTCGGGAAACACCAAGCACAGTCTTTCATACATGGTAATTGCTTTTTCCCGGTAGCCTTGTTTGGCGTAGAGTTTGGCCAGGGTTTCGGAAATAACGTCCTTGTTTTCAGCAACACTTTTCTCGGCAAGTATTTGGGCAATACCGCCTTTTTTGGCAATTTCCCCGGAAGGCTCATCCGCGTCAAATTCTTCTTCTGTTTCTTGATAATCAAGCTCTTGTGTTGGACTTTCTGCTTCTGGGGCAACAGGAACTGCTACATTGGAATTGCTGCTTGTTTGGGCTGATGGGCCGACAGGTTCCAATGGTTGCGGCTTGAATTTTTCAAACC
>CAYVPM010000196.1:0-5951 GCA_964453475.1 uncultured Saprospiraceae bacterium
GGGGTCTGCACACGGCGGAGGCTTCATGTGTTGAGGAATACCTTGGTTACCTTGAAAAAAGGAGGTCAGTATCAGGGCTGTGATGGAGAGGAGGATGAAAAGTCGCATGTTATTTCGATGTTATGGCAATTCGACGATGTATTTCAGATTCCAGGTAGTTAGGGTCTTGAAGCCTTTTTTTAGTTTCATCCACGACGCGATCCAGATATTGTTTGCGCAGGTCCAATAAGCGGCCCATTTGCTTGAGTTTTTCCTTAAGAGGTACTGGGCTGCCGATCCCTTTTTGCATTTGCAGGTCAATGGCGCGCTCCAAATCGCCGGCAATAACAGCTTCCACAGCGCCCGGCGCATCAAAGCCCAACACCTTGAGTTGTTTTTTCAATTGATCCTGAAGTACCAGCGCTCCCGTACCCATCATGACATTTTTGATCTGAAGATCATCGTAACCCAGGGCTTTAAGTTCCGCGCGCATTGTATTTTTCCATCTGTTTATTTCTGCCTCAGCCCAGGCGCCGATAGAGTCGTGATCCCGAATGGAATTGGCCATGTGCTTGCCGATATCCCAGCCATCTGCAACGCGCTGCGGCGTAACGTGTTTATTGCCGAGGAGCTCGGCGCCGCAGATGGCAGCTTCCCGGATGGTCGCTTCGGATGCCCGACCGCTCCTGATGTCCTGGATCACGGCGTTGGAAAGCGACTGGCATTTCGTTTGCTTGAAAGCGCCGATTTCTGCCCCGCTTAACACGAACTCCTTGAGATCGCCCCGCTCCAAAGCCTCATACAGCTTCCTGGTTTGATGTATGGGGATGCCTGCTCGCGCTGCCAGCTCGTTCAACAACGCGACTTTGAATGCTTCTTTTGGTTTATTACCCATCAGTAGGTTGATAGCCTCCCGGTGATTGCGCAGGCCTGGTATTTTGGAGGTTGCAAGGTTGGCTGCCTGGTTCTTTGTCCAATCCAACGCACACGCTTCTTTATCCTTCGCATTGATACAGCCCTTGAGGCCGGCAATGGAGACACCGAACTTGCTCAGGCCTTTGTCCACCTGTACAACCGCTTGATCAATCCCGTAGGAGAGTACCTTCTCCCGGAGCAATTCAGGGTTAGTCAGTACTTTCCCAGAGAAAATTTCGATGGGCACGAACTGCCTGATTTTATTAAGCGTTTCCGGTGGGACGACTTTCGCCTTTCCCAAAACATCCAGGGTGGCGCCAAGATCGAATTTAGTCCAGTCGATATGCTTCACCAGCTCCTGCAGGTTCCCGTCGTGTAGCAGGTCGTAGGCCTTTTTTAAGTACGGAAGCATGCCCTCGATGGACAGATACACATCGGCAATTTTGTCCAGAAAGTCATTCAGATTTTTGGGCGTAAGGGCGAGTTGGCATTTAGCCAAAAAACTGGCGCATGCATCGAATATCTCGGGGGCAACCATGTAGGCCACAAAAAGTATCCTGTTGGCAAGCTGCTCTACTCCAAAGTAGCGTGCTATGTTTTGCATGACGACGGTGAACCATTTAGCAAAGGGGGTTTTAACATTGAAAGGTCTTTTGCGTCCTTTATTGCCGTCTTCTAAGTCCTTTTTTCCGGCTATAGGCTTGCCGTGTTTATCGGTCATGACCTGTTCATTAAAGCCGTTACCTTCCTCCCCAAAAGGGCCGTTGCGCATTTCCGAGGCCAGTGCAGCAATGATTTCATCAGGCGGCAGCATTCCTGGGCCACTCGGATTTGTCCCGGGGGGGGGCATTTTATACTGATTCCGCAGCTTGTTCGCAATCTCAACACCTCTGGCATCAGCAATGAGGCCGTTCATGAATAGCCCAATTTCCGCTTCCCGCATTTCTTCCCATGCCTTTTCCATACCCGTGGGAGAGCCATCGCGTTCAGCTTGGCCGGCCTTTCCATCTGCCTGGTTGAGGAGGCGTTCCAAGCCAGCCAAACCCTGCCGTAATTCGTCGGCGTGCTTCTTACCCTCGCCATTCTCCGGGTCAACCATAAGGTCATTTACGGATACTACCTGGCCTTTAGCAAAAGTGTGGGCATAAGCCCGGATTGTACCGCGTTCATATTCCGCTTGCATCGCGGTGTTTGACGCGATATATCCCTCCAGCAACTGAAGCATTTGGTCGCTTGAGCGAGGCGGTGTTACCTCAAACCAATATCGAAGTCCGAGGTAGCGATATACGACCCAATGTTGGACGGGAGGATGCCAGGTCCCGGTGTTGGGGAGCGCCACGCCGCCATATTTATTGGCAAATTCATCCGGGTACATTCGAGACAGTGAAGGGCTCAACAGGGCATTAAAACCTTTGTCGCCCAGGAAATAGTATTCCTGGGCAGCCACCTCGCTCAACGGCGAAAGCAAGAAAGCGAAAAACAGCGGCAGAAAATATAGTCTGGACATATTCGATGCAATTTTTAGTGGATGTAATGAACAGGTGTCTTGCCTTTTTATAGTCTTTTGTGATAGTAGTGGACGAATGCTCCAAATACCCATCCTTCAGTGCCGGATTCCGTTCGGACTTTTACCCAATGATCCTTAAATACCTTCCGGCTCAATTCAATCTCCTCGGTCCATTCTGTTTTTTCATCAAGGAAGTACAATTCTTCACCTGTTGAAAGGGAATCAAGAATTTTTCCGGCTAGCCCGGGCTCATCCCGCAAATTCAACGTGCTTGTAATGACATACACGATGGGAGCCGGCTTTGTTATGAGTATTGTGTCTCGACTAATTGTGGAGACTTCCGACGAAGGAGGCGGTGAGGGTGCCTGCATCTCGGCATAGATAACAAAGGCGATGAAGAGAAACGCTGATACCACCAACACTATCGGGTAGGTCTTTCGCAGGGTAAATGACACCTCCATTAGCCGGCGTTTTCTTTTTCTTTCAACCTTTTGAACGATTGCTGGTGTCGGTTGCGGGGCTATTTGCTTTACGGGTGGCGCTAATGGCAAATCCTTCAGCGTGGGTTCCTGTGCGGCTTCTACGGGAAATAAACTACGCAACGCCGCGTACAAGGGGATTACTTCTGCATCACGTTGTCGTTTATCATCTTCATTCAGCGGCGCAAGGTATAGGCCATATATTTCCATCCGCCGGATATTGAATACCTTTAGTGCCTGCTCCCACGCGCAGTCCGTTGAAAGACCAAGTCGAGTCGCGGCTTCTGTTCTGCTAATATGTGTCATGCTCATTGGATAAGTTTTATTAGTGGACAATGACCTCGGCGGGAGGAGCGATGATGATCGAACAGGTCTCGGTAGGATAGCGCAATACAACCGATTTCTTCCCTGTACTCAGGCTTTGGTCGGTATCCGTTTTATGGAAATGTGCCTCAAAGTGGCAGGTCACAGGTACGGGGGCACAGCCAAACTGCGCATGATCGGTGTATATGGCGCCAAACTCATATTCACCCTGCCGCGGGTTCGTAATATGGAATTCATACTCCAGCGAATTGTCGGGATTGCGATATACATTCACAGGCAGAAAGTTATCCGTACGGTAATCCGTGATTGTATCGTAATCAAGGTTGAGCCGCAGTATGTCGTCGTCGTATAATGTCGGGAAATAAGTGTTGGGGTTTACCGATTTGGGCGCTTTCAGAAACAGTGCAGGTAGACTTACTCCGGGCACGGATGGGTCGAAACGTACGATAACCACCAATTTTCCAAGTATCCTCGGCGATTGCGGCGGAACAGCTTGAATCGCGCTGAGAGCGAAGAACAAACACATAGTGCCTGCCAGCGCATTACTGATGACATCCAGCATCGATAGACCGATTGATATCTTTGCCGCGCGCTTTTTTAACCAAAGGCCAATTTTCTTTCGAGTATTCATTATTGCAGCGTTGAGATGGGTTGGTTAAATATCCGAATAGCGGCATCCGTAGTAGCAGGTTCGGTAATCTCCAACAACGAACCGCTTTTCTTAACCGGAAGGGTGATGGGAGCGATCCCGGTATTCCCGATCGTGATGAGCACGTATAAGCTATCGGGTACTGTGCCTGTACAGTCCATTTCTACCCGCCAAGGCGTTTTTATACTGCCCCGCCGGAATACGCTCCATTGTTCGGGGCGGAAAAAGCTTTGCCGAATGGTCACCTCTGGCTTGTCGCTTACAGCTGCCTCCCGGAGCTTGACACCTTGCGCATTTCCCCCTTTGAAAGTCAGCAGGATACTCAGTACAGGCGGGTCTGGACGGTCCAGCTTTTTGTCGAGGCCAAACTGGGCGCTTACCACATAGTCGGTGCCATCGCCGGGCTTTGCCTGATTGGGATCGCCATCGCCGCTGCCAACTGTAGCCGCAACAATCGTCATCAGGAGCAAGGCCGCAGCAAAACTGTTCGTTAATACATCAAGTAACGAGATGCCGACTGATTCTTTCTCTTTTGGCATGAGTTCAATGATTTGCTGTGATGCGATATAGTATTCTGTAAATCCGAAGTAAGTGTGCTGTTAGAAAAAAGTTGCAAAACACGCTTAGCAAGGCAATTTCAATGGATTTTTTACTACCTCGCATGGCTATATGCATTTTGTTTGACACGTTGCAGGCGCCGCATTTGAACGAACGTTTCTGTTTCCAATTCAATGAAAAGGCCGGCCTCCCGGCGTTTCAACAACGACAGCATTTGATTAAGGATCAGTACAGCCAACAGGCCGACAAAACTGGTATCAAAGGCGAGCGCTAAAGCTTCCGTGACGCGGTTGAACGCTTCAATGCGCGCGAGCGTACTGGTGCTGCTGATGATTTCGGCGGCTTTGGCAAAAGCTTCGGTGATGCCGACAATAGTCCCCAAAAACCCAAGCGTGGGGCAGGCATAGATGATGAAATCAACCAATTCGAACTCAGAGGATTCTACCTTGGCTTTGAACTCCGCAACCTTTTCGCCAATGTATTCCTGCAGTTCGTGCGGAGCGCGAGTGAGTACGCCTGCATGCATGCATTGGGCAAGCAAATCAGCCGGAAGGAAAAGAGCGGGCAGCTTGTCCTGCAGGCGAACGTATAAGGGCGGCGATTCGGGGTCCGTTCCCTCTACTTGCCAGAGGCTGCTCTTCTCTTCGGTCTCGACCGGGTTTTTACCCGTTTGAATCAACTGGCGTTGGATGCGACTAAAAACAAAACGGCAGATTAGCAAGATGCCCCCCCATATGGCAAGAAAAAACGTAAGCCACTGGATGCTGCCAGCCAGCGCGCTCGCCAGTCGCAAGGGTTGATGATAACCCCCGCTGAGATTTTTTCGGAATTTATCCAGGCACGCTGCCGTAATGTAGTAATCCCAATCCGCCGGCTGTATATTGTGCAGTTCGCTTGTATTGGGCTTCTCAAAACCAAAACTGCGTAATATGGATTCATTGGGCATTGGTTGGGCAACCGGAAATAGCCAACCATCCAGGCGCCCCATTATAGCCAAACGCAGCTGATCGGAACTGATTTGCCGGCGATCGGCCATCCAGCGTTCAAACGAGGTGTATTGGATGCTGTTTTGGGAAAACAAATCGCCCAGACGAAGGTCATCAGACATCTCTTTTCCGACCGCTTTCAAATTGGTCAGCTCTGCTACCCGGGCATCATGCCCCGTAGCCCTATCACTCAGGGAAATATCTGCGCCGCCATTGTTAAGGCTGGATAGTGCCGACCTGTAGAGGCCACGCACGAACAGATTGCCCACTATGACAGTAAGCATGAATGCCAGGGCAAATGTGATCCACACAGCCCGTTCGGGAAGGTCGAGCGGAGAGCGCCCACGCGCGTTTGCTGCTGAAGAATAAAGGCGAATGATCAGTTTTCTCATGTGAGTAACCAGTTTTATTGTGAAAAAAACAAAGGCGGGATCGGGCGATAGATTAAAAGTTTAGTTCAACTAATTCGGCCATCCATTCCGCCGGCGATCTTGCGCCACGACCGGCGGGCACGCGCAGCCCTACCGCCGCCGCGACGTCGCTGGCGAAGGCGC
>CAYVPM010000197.1:0-5941 GCA_964453475.1 uncultured Saprospiraceae bacterium
GGGACAAATCAGGCACTGGTGATGGCTGGGGTGGAATAGGGGACAAATCAGGCACTGGTGATGGCTGGGGTGGAAAAGGTGCTGATGTCACGGCTATTCAGCCTTTTGGCAGGCTTCTCCCGGAAATGGTGCGTTTTTACTGGTCAAAACCAGCAGGGAACGATGCGTTTCGCGTTGAAATTCGGGACAAAAACAACCAATTGTTGCTGGAAACCACGACAAAAGATACATTTTGGGTAATTGACCTTAAAAACGGAGTCTTAAAACCTGGCATCAAGTATGACTGGACGGTTATGACGGACACAATACGATCCAACACGATGACCATTGAAATTGGGGACCAGGCAGCAAGGGATAAAGCCCTCCTAGATGTCAATAAAGGGGAGTTGTTCAAAAAAAGTCCTCCAACGATTCAGACACTGATGCATGCAATAGCACTCGAAACCAACGGCTGGTATGAAGAAGCGTCGCGCAAGTGTCAGCAGGCACAGAATGCGGAACCCAAAAACGTTTATGTGAAGTTGATGCATGCTGCTTTTTGGGTACGGCGTGGGCTGAAACCAAAGGCCCGCGGAGTGTATCGGTAGGATGTAGGCGGTTGGTTACTCTGGGAAATACTTTTCCATAAGGCTTGAAAATGTTGGCATATTCCTAATTTTTTCGAGCTCCGGGGCTGATAGGATTGCCTTTTTGCGCTTGTACCCTTTTTCAAGCGCAAGCTTCAAGGTATCAAATGCATCGGCATCCTTTCCCAGAGTAGCCAACACCAGTGTTTTCTCATACAAGGCATTGATATCTCCAGGCTGTACAGCAAGGGCGTTGTTTAGCATCGTCAGGGCTGTTTCAAAATCCTTTTTTTCTGTGGACAACTCTGCGATACTTCTCCAGAAGTCCACTGCATACGGATCTTTAGGCGCTACCTGAATACCAGCACGCCATGCCGCTTCGGCCTTGTTTTTATCGCCAGCAAAATAATAAGCGTTTCCAAGTGTATAATAGGTTGCCGGGTAGTTTGGGTTGAGTGACAAAGCTTTTAAATAACAATCTATTGCCTTTCCGTAATCCTCTTTTCTATAGTAGGTAATGCCTAAATTGTGCCAGGCGAGGGAGAAACTGCTATCCGACTGAATGGCCAGGTTGCAGTGAATAACGGCATTATCGACCTGGTTGATATCAATGTAGCTGCTGCATAAATTGGTCTGTGCCAGCCTCCAGGTCGGCGTCAACTCAATGGCCTTGTTAAAATATTCGATGCTTTTTTCATACTCCTTTTTCCGCCGTGAAAGCAACCCGAGTTCATTGTATGCATAAGCTGCGTTTGGAGAAAGGGTTATGGCGAGTTCTTGCCTTTGTCTGGCATTGTCGTACATCTCAGGGTGGTTATCTTGCTCGGCTGCAAGGCGGATGTTCAAGCCTTCAAAGTACAATTGCTTTGCTTTGAGGTCGGTATAAGAAAAGTGTTGTGGGCCTAACAGTTCTCCAGCTTTGGCGAGGTACTCCGGGTAGTGCTTGAAGCTGGTATCGTATGACCATCGGCGGCGCAGCTCCGTCGGGCTGGCTGCCAGATAGGCATTTATGGCTTGTTGCGCTTCATCCAGGAGGCCTGCGGCAAGGTCATTGCGCATTTGATTCTGGTCATCGGCTAAGGCTGGCTTGTCTTTGATGCGTTCTTTGATACGTTGGTAAAGGGCGTAAGCCGAGCTTTCTTTTGGATGAAGCAGTTGTTTATCTTTCAATGCCTGTTTGAACTGGCGGTACAGGGCCATTGTAAGGCTGTCGCCTGTTTTCACGGCAATGTCAATGGTACTGGCGGAAGGTTCTGGAATGGCCGGTTCGGCTTGGGGCTGGCGGCGGGCAATAAGGGCTGCCAGCGCGGCAGGGTCAACCTTGGCCAATTGCATGGTAACTTTGCCGGAAATCGACGGGATTTGGCTTTTCGGCTTTACTGCCGGCGGCACATTTGCCTGCAGGAACTGCTGCATTTCCAACATGGTAACCTTATTATCCTTGTCGTGGTCAGCCATGCCAATGAGCCCGTCAATCAGATAGTATGTAAACACGCTGTGGCCTCCACCCCAAATGGTGCTTTCCTGAGAAAGTTCATCGGGCTGGCAGGAAAGTATTTTTGCGGCATTGGCAAATTGGGCGGTCAGAGCCTGTGCTGTGACCTGGGTTCCCTTCACCGCGCTGCCTGCGAGCTTGCCAGCATGGCAGGCATCGGCGATGAGCAGCACTTCTACGTTTTTTTGAACGGCCATTGTTTGAATGATCGCTTCCAGAGAATTGATGGGGAAAGCACCGCCCGCCATATAGGTAGAGGCTGGCGCATCATGCGTGAGCAGGTACCCAAAATTCATCATGGTCATCGTTTCAACGTCGCCGTGCCCCGAAAAATAAATGATGGCGAGGTCGCCCGCCTGGCTTTGTTCCATGAGCCAGGTCAGGGCCATGGCCATTTGCCACTGTGTTGCCATTGTATCGGTGAGCAACTTGATATTGTCGTTTGAAACAGAGCCTCCGGAGCTGGAGCGCAGGTAATCAGCGTAAGCCTTTGCATCGGCAGCCGTGAATTGCAGGTCAGGGATATTAGGATTCTGGTAATCCGCCACGCCTATGACCACAGCCCTGGTTGTCCCTTTTTTTATCAAAGGTTTGATCTGGGCTTGCATTTGGCAAGGGGCAACAAGCCCCAAGATCAGTTTCAGGCTAAGTATTTGCCATAAACTGGCACGCCATGGGATATTCATCGTAAATTTGTTTGGCATCTTATTTCGTCATAAAACTAAGGAAAATATGAAAAACATCCTCCTTTTGCTTACTTTTTTACCTGTTTTCAATAATATAACGGCTCAAAACGACGACCAGCGGCCCGAAAATGAATTTGCGTTTGCCATCCGCAACACCGACGCCAATAATACCGCCTTGCGCATACCTGGCGACACCGTCAAGTACCAAAGAGCCAAACGTATTTTCGAAAAACTGGTAGCAGCGCGGGGCGATTCCAGGTATGCAGTGCCCGATTTTGTGATGACCAAAAATGTACAAAAAGTTGCGTGGATGAATTACGATCGTTTGGAGGTGGGTATTGAAGAAAAAGCTTTTGATGTTTGCATGACCTTCGGAAAGGACGCCGATGCCGCCTTGGCCTCGTTATTGGGCCATGAATTGTCGCATTATTATGAAAAACACAGTTGGCGCCGGGATTTTGCCCGGCAATATTCCGATCTTGCCGTAGGCAAGCAATTGGGCGTCATGAACCAGGCTGACTCTCTTTTCAACGAAACACAGGCCGATTATATTGGCGGGTTTCTGGCCTTTTCTGCTGGTTTCCCAGTTTTCGACAAAGCAGCTGAAATGACCGGAGCGCTTTACAAAGCTTACAATTTTCCGGATAAGTTGCGCATCTACCCTTCTTTGGCAGAACGCAAATTGCTGAATGTTCGCTCTTCCCAATTGCTGGATAAGTTAGTCAATGTGTATGAAACGGCGAATCTGTTGACCATCGTCGGCAATCACGCAAATGCGGTGATGTATTATCAATACGTGCTGCAGGAGTATCAAAGTTCAGCGCTGTACAACAATGCGGGCGTATTGACGATTCTGGCGGGCCTAGATTTGAGTAAAGATTCTGCATATAACTATGTATTGCCCATTGAACTCGATATGAACAGCATCAATTCGCGCGGAACAGCCGATTTTGAGGCGCGGGATAAGTTGCTTCGGGAGGCGTTGCGTCATTTTGATGCTGCCATCAACCTTGACCCTGATTACGCGCCTGCCTATCTCAACAAAGCCTGTGCGCTTGTTATACTGTCAGACATCAAAAGGGCGAGATACTATGTTGAAGTAGAGTTGGCCGCAGCAGTTCAACGGAAGCCTGCCTATAAAAAGACGGATGTTGACGGGAAGGTCGTTTTGGGAATTCTGGCCATGTTGGAAGGCGATTCAACTAAAGCCGATCAGATTTTCCAAAATTTGTTCCAAAATGAAGCCAGTGCTGTTGCCCAGGAAAACCTCGTTCGCTTGCGCACGAAAAAGCCGAGTCCGTTCGTACCCCGGCCTTTAGCCCTTTCTTTTATTGCCGAAACCATCGATGATATCAACCTGTCCCTGGAAGCCGAAGAGCTGGAGGTGGATATTGCCAACAGGATCAACGTCGGCCCGGGTATGACTTTTTTCCAGAATGTCAAACTGAAAGACGGAGCACACTCCAAACTGTTGCAAGCGGAACATGTAATCGAGGGCAAGAAGCGAAAAACCTATTTTTTAGTCACCACGCCCGAGTATAAAGGGGAAACCGCTAATTCAATCAAAATTGGAAGCCCGGCGAAAGACGTTCTTGATGCTTATGGTAACCCGAAAAAAACTATAGAGAGCACAGGGGGACAATTGTGGCTGTATGACAGTATTATTTTCAATATTGGGGAGAAGGGTGTAACGGGCTGGGTTTTGTGGCTTGAGGGGTAAAAAATATGGTGCTCGATTTAGAGTTTTACATTTCGTATAGCCGCCTCTTTCCGAACTTTGATAATGTATCGCCTCGGCTAAATCTACAATCCGTTTAGCTGCGCTGCCGCTCAGATCGGCTGCCCTGCGGGCCTCGCCTAATTTTTTCGCTCCCCGGGTTTGTACTGCCGTCTGGCGCGGCGCTCCACCTCCTCCCGATAGAAGGCCACATCCTTAAACTGGGTGTCCACATACCGTTGAGCCTGGTCGTAGAAATGGGGAGAGCGGGGATCGCCACTCTCGCCTCCTGCCAGCAAGCTTTTTGCCTTTAGTTTCGGGCCAAATTCAACCACTGCCACAAAACTGTTGCCGGAGGTGCCATAAATGCGTTTGGAGCCTTTGTATGGTTGTGCGCCATAGGAGGCCAGTGCGCCCCATTTGCCCGAGGCAAGGCCACAGGGCAGGCTTGGTTTATTGTCATCAAATGGCTGCTCTATGTCGCCTGTCAGGCGCTGGAATCGGTTGATTTCGCCCCAGGGCACGTCCCAGCGGCCAAAGTCGGCTACGAGTTGTTGCACAGCCTGTTGGAAGATTGCCAATCGCTCCGCAGTGGGGGAGCTTGTGCCAAAATAATTGAAAGTAATCAGGTCGCCAGCGTGCTCGCGATCCAGGCCCTCGGGTACTTTCCCATGCATTTCATAGTGCGTGCCATAGTAATGTGCCAGGCTCATGGCCACTGATTCTTTACCAACCTTGAAGTCCCACTTGCGGAGCACTTCTATTGCCGGGGCAAGCGTTTTGTCTTTCTTTTTTGCGTCTGCCTCATCATAAGCCGCCACAAGGCCAGGAATCAGCTGCTCAAAGCCCGGCAGTGTCGGGTCGTAGGCCGTTTCTATCAGTTTGTCAAGGCTGAAATCCCGGCGCTCTTTTAACAGCCTTACCGCATGAATTCCTCGAAAATTCTCGCTGGGCAGGCGCATATAAACCGGGTAATCCCTTGGCTTGGGGCTGTTTTCAGCGGCACAGGTGAAGGGGGTTGAATTGCAGTTTTGCAACCAGCCGTTCGCCGGATTTACAACCACGATACAGTCGTCGACCTCGTGAAGGCCCTGCCAATCGGTGGCGGGATTGCTGCCATCCACGGGTTTCGAAAAGTCGAAAGCGGTATCCCGTTTTGGGGCAAAATTGCCGTGGTAATAGGCAATATTCCCTTCTGCATCGGCGAACACGGTGTTGTTCGAGGAGTTCGTGCGCATGTCCATCATCTTGCGAAACTCGGCATGGTTCTTCAATTTGGTGCGGGTGAACGACTGGGTGAGTGCCTTCACCGGCTCCCACATCATGGCGGTTGCCACCCACTTATCATCCTTCAGGTGGGTAATGGGGCCGTGGTGGGTGCGGTAAACGGGAAACTTGCGCTCCTGCATTGCTGCACCTTCCCAGTATTTCAGGGTCACTTCGTTTTCGGTGACAGGGCGAATTTCGGTGCCGTATT
>CAYVPM010000198.1:0-5902 GCA_964453475.1 uncultured Saprospiraceae bacterium
AACTACCTACAGTTATACCATTAAATTGTAGCGCACCAGGAATACATGGTGCAATCGCTCGGTTTTGCTGTGCATCAAGCACTTGCTTGGTGGCAGTGCCGGCTACAGCGTATAAATGGCCAATATACAGCCACGGGAACTCAAGCGCACTGCTTTTCCCAATAGCGTGAAGGATTAAAAGGTATTCAGTTTTTACTGAACCATTTCAGACAACGGCGCAACGTGCGCTGCTGCCAGGGCTACCCTGGGGTAATTTAGGCTGTAAAAAATGAATTTTTGATCTCTCCGGGTCGTCACCAGATCGGCTTGCCGGAGGATACGCAGTTGCTGGGAGGCCAGCGCCTGCTCAATCTTCAATGCCTTAAAGATGTCGCCAACGTTCACTTCTTTGTTCTTGTCAATGACATGCATTATGTCTAACCGCAACGGGTGAGACAGTGCACGCATAACAGCCAAAGACGCTCGCAACTTTTCGTGGGCAGGAAGGAGGGGGGCATAGTGTTTGTTCATAGAATCCTTCTTCTTTTGCTTTGCATTGCAAAGATTGCGTAAAGGGTTTGTTCGACAAACTTTTTGCACAAAAAACATGAGCCACCCCAAACTGGAGTGGCTCATGCAAGAAGGGAAATACGTCGGCTTTGGCGTTCTTAAGCGGCCAAGTCCTCTACAATGTTTGAAATATGCCCCAGTCGGCTCTTGTCGAGGGAATAGAAAATAAATTTCCCGTTCCGCTCGGTCTGCACCACTCCGGCCTTACGCAGAATGGCCAGATGCTGGCTGGCGACACTTTGCTCGAGGCGAAGTTTTACATAAATTTCGGTAACGGTCATGCGCTTATTCTCCTCGAGGAGGTCGATCATACGCTGCCGCAATTTGTGGTTTACGGCCCGCAACACGAGCACAGCTTTGCGGAGCTCAGCATAGTCGAGAAGGATGTCGCCCTTTCCGTTTTTAAGGGAGACGGAATCGCTTTTTGTCTTCTTCATACAGAATGTTTTGAAAGTGAATATTGTTAGTTTTCTTCCTAACTCATCCCTACCAAAATTATGCCAAAAATTATATCAATATTGTATTCGTGTAATATAATATTTGTTTTAATGCTAAATCATAAGTACTTTGATTAAAAGCAACAAACATGAAGGAAGTATCCTCAAATTGTAATTCTATTGCATTTTAGGGTTATGAAACCGCTTTGCCCGGTTTGGTAATATTAGGCAATTTCATATAAAAAGGCTCGAAGTACGCAACATCTTGAAAATCAGCATTTTGAAAGTGTATCTCTGCAAATGCGCTCAAATTTGCGGCGGAACAGAATCGTTTGGAAAAAATTACCATTTTCCCCAAATTTACTCCGTTCCTTATTTTTTCACTACCGTTCCCGGCAATAATCGCACAGGTCACTTTGTCGCTTGAAAGTGCCGATTCGGCAGGTTCAACAGCCTGGTTCAAGTATATTTCAAACAAATTGTTCTCTAAAATAAGCGATTGCGGTGCTGCCAACAACTGCAGTTCCGGCCCATAAACGGCCGTCCAGATTTCCGCTCGACGGGCATCCAATGCCGGCACGAACACGGCTGGGCCCGGGCAATTATTGGCCTCCATGTACCAGTCGCGCGCAGCGCCTGCCAACGATAACAAGGTATCCACCGCGATCAAAGGTTTGTCGAGCGCGTAACAGATTCCTTTGGCAACCGACGCGCCCACACGCAGGGAAGTGTACGCGCTCGGGCCGCTGCTCAGTGCCACGGCATCAAGTTCGGCCAACGGAATGCCCGATTTTTTCACACAGGCATCTATTTGCAGGGTAAGCAGGGCGGCATGGCTTTTAGCCTCGGCTGTTTCTTCGAGGGCGAGCACCAGCCCGTCCACGGCGATGGCGGCGGAGCAGATTTCCGAGGCTGTTTCGATGAGCAGGATTTTTGCCATTGTGGGGGCAAAGATGGGGAAATGAGGGGGATTTATCTTGTTCGTCCGTTCATTTGTCCCAACATGCCTCAGTCACCGCCTTCTCCACTTCTGCTCCACGCATCAGCCGCAAATAAGTTTCCTTGTTGTGTTTTGGGTTCTCTGCTGCCGTTTTATGCTGAAAAATAAAGTCGGCAAGGGCCGTCCAATGCAGTTTTTCAGCTACGGTGAGCACCCGGCATAGGCTTTTTTCCCTGGAATCGCCCGGGCTGTGCTGCTGCTCCACGGCCAGGGCCTGGCTGATGTAGTTCGTTACGGTGGCCTTGGTTGGCTGAAACAGCTCAACCCGGTGTACTTGCGGGTCGGAGGGTAGGTAATAAGTATCAAAACTGTCGCCTGCGCGGAGCGGGAAACCGTTTTGCAGCAGGATGTCTCCGGTGTCCGCCACTTCAAAAATGCCGCGGATCTCGCTGCTGTCGGCAGTTTTAAAGGTGTACACACCTATCCTTTTGGCATTGATCTCTTCCACATGCAAGGTGCTGACACTGGAACGGCCAGCCGCCATCAATTGCTTCAGGTTGGTTCCATTGAGGTTGTGGGCGATGCTGGTTTTGGTCATTCTGCGTGTATCCTGGCGTTTCCCATAACTCCGCAGGCCAAAAAAAATGCCGGCGATGGCCACGACGACACCGACTACGACCAAGGCCAGAATCCGGTTGTTCCGCCGGTTGTCGACCCTTCGGATGCGGTTGCGGGGCGTGTCTATGGTCTTGTTAACGCGGAATTCGTAGCCGAAACGGCCGTTTTTCATTTTTTCGGCTAGAACCTCGCACAACTCGTCTTCAATGAAAAAGGAGTATGTTTTGGTTTCCAACACAGAAAAATCGATCTGTACCACCTTCATATTGCAGTGGATCAGCAAATGCCCGGTTCGGTCGCCGTGGAACAAGCCAACGCGATGCTGACCGCCGCGGTCGTCGAGATAAACCCAATTGACTTGTGCCATTGTGGAGCAAAAATAAGCGGAACGTTGGGGAATTAGAGTGTATTGTGCGCGGCAGTACTACTTTTGTGCCACGTGCCACCAACTTTCAGTTGGCGCCCGCCCGCCACGTACCACCAACTTTCAGTTGGTGGACGCTCGCCACGTACCACCAACTTTCAGTTGGTGGACGCTAGCCAACCGAAGGTTGGCGGTACGTGGCGCCGCCCGCCAACCGAAGGTTGGCGGTACGTGGCGCCGCCCGCCAACCGAAAGTTGGCGGCACAGTTAAAAATGACAAACCAGGAATCCTACCGACAATTTGCGGCCTCCGCGCCCGATATGCCCCTGTTCATGCAGCCCTGGTATCTGGATGCTGTTTGCCAAAACGGGGTTTGGGACGCTGCCCTGCTGGAAAAAGGGGGCCGGGTTGTGGCCGCGTTGCCGTATTTTTTGAAGGAAAAATTCATTTGGCGCTATGTCGCCATGCCCCAGCTCTGCAAGTTCATGGGGCCATACCTGCTGCCCGAATTCCGCAACCTGAACGATGAAACCCGGTTGTACGAAGCCTTGCTTGAGCATTTGCCCAAAGGCTTGGCGGCGTTTGAACAAGACACAAATTATTCCCTCAGCAACTGGCTCCCATTTTTCTGGCGCGGGTTCCGCCAAAGCACCCGCTATTCCTACACCCTGGCGCTTGACGCACCTGAAGAATCCCTGTTCGAGCATATCAGCAAGGCTTACCGGAAGAAAATTTTAAAGGCAGGGCAGCAATTGGAAATCCGTTCCGACTTGCCGCTCGATGAACTGCTGCGCCTCATAGGCCTCAGTTTTTCCCGCCAGGGCTTGGGCTTGCCCTATTCCCCGGCGTTTTTTGAAGGGCTTTACCATACCCTTGCCGGCAATAATTGCTGCCGGCTTTTTTTCGCCGTTGATCCTAAAACCGGCAACACACATTCAGCAGCGCTTTTGGTTTGGGACAGCCAATCGGCCTATTACCTGGCCAGTGGCGACGATCCTGATTTGCGGCACTCTGGTTCAGCGTTGTTGCTGAAGTGGGAAGCGATTCGTTTTGCCAAAAATACCCTGCAAGTGCCGGTTTTTGATTTTGAAGGCAGTATGATCCGCGCCATCGAAATTGGCCGCCGCGATTTCGGGGCGCAGCAGCGGCCTTATTTCAGGCTGCAAAAAGAATGGTCGTGGTGGTGGCGGCTAGGCAAATTTATGCGCCAACGCTGAACACGCCCTCTGCCATCGCTTTGCCATTGACCAAAATGCGCAGCAAATGCTTTCCCGGATAATGCTTGCGGGTGGTAAAATCGGAAAAGCGTTGATGGCGACTGATGAATTCCGATTGGCCAGGAGCCAGTTCCAATTCCTTGATCTTAAACACTTTGTACGATATTTTCCCCGACAAGGTCTGGTATTCGATGCCATATTCAAGCCGCACCTGCAAAGTTTTGCTGGAACTGTTGTTCACCCGAAAGGAAAAATCGAGCCGCTCGCCTATCCTGACATGCGTCGAATGCTCCAGTGCTGTAATGTCGAGTCCATTCAGGTTTTGCTTGAAACCAAAATGGGCAAGTGCGGTTGTATTGCCTTTTTTCAACAGCCCACGGCAGGCGTGGCGCAGCACCCAGTCGGTTTCTGACGACAGTCCGCGCCAGCGTTCGGCGATGCCCAGCACAAGGTCGGGATGGTCTTTGGCGATGTCGTTCAGGTTATTTGCCACAGAGCGTCGCACTGTTTCTGCCGGGTCGTTTTTCAAGCGTTCCAGTATGGGCAAAATAGGGCTTGGGTCGCGCTTGAGCGCGGGCACACCCTTGCCCCAGGGCAGGCGCGGGCGTATGCCTTCCGAGCTAAGGCGCCGCACCATTGCGCTGGGATGCTCCGACCATTCCAGCATTTGCGCGTACATGCGCTCCGGGTAATGCAATAAGAAAGGCCGGACGGCAAATTCCGCGCTGCTCCAACGGGTAATGGTTTCCAGTGCGGGTATGGACGCATCCGGATAGTCAAGCCCGTGTGTTTCCACGAAATCAGGCAAGAAAATGTATTCGAAGGTCAATTTATCGCCTTGCTTGTCGAGGTAGCCGCGGGTAGTTTGCAGCAAAATGTCCAGCGCTTCCGGGTAGCTTTCCGGGAGATGCGTCCGCAAAACATGGCTGATCTGTCGGACCCGCTGTTTTAGCTCCAGGGCCTCATAAGATTTATCAAACAACTGTTTCAGGAAATCCTGCACGGGAAAAGCAGGCCACACGCGCTGAACATCTGCGGCGAATGACTCCAGGAGCGTGCGGGAGAAGATGTTCTTAAGCGGCTCAGGCATTGAATGATGGATGATTAGAGCTGTGGATGGTTATTGGATGTCAAGGTCGGAAATTTGGAGGAATTTCAAACAATAGAAGGTGTGGGCAAAACTTACAGGGGTTGCCGTTGTTTTGTGTTTCTTTGCAGCCCTTGCCAGAAATAAAACCTGTTTCATGCAAAAACAAACTTTAGTACGCGTCCTGCTTGAACTCACCTGGTGGGTTATAACTGCGGTGGTGGTATGGGCTGTTTTGTCGCCCATCGACAAAGCCATGCACGTGTGGCCGTTCCGGGTTACGAATATCCTGTTTGTGGTGGCAATGATCACCTTCACGCGCCATATTTTTTTGCTGGAACATACCCTGTTTGCAAAAAATCAGGTCCTGAAAATTGTGCTGATGCTGCTCATGTTTCCCATAACCTTCCTGCTCATCAACGGCGTCAGCAATTTTATGGTGTACATTGAAGACAACACCTGGGAACCGCTCACGGGCCATTTGCCAGAGGCGGAAAAGCTATCAACCGAAGCATACATTTGGAAAGAAATGCTGTTTTTTGGTGTTGGAAGCGTTCTCGCAGCACCAATTTTCGCGGCAAGAATGATGATGTCGATCTGGCGGACGCGGAACCGGGGGACGGTATAGCGCCTTAGCTTCTCAGGGCCTCTTCCACCAACAATGCGAAAAATGCCCCCAATTCCCAGCC
>CAYVPM010000199.1:0-5900 GCA_964453475.1 uncultured Saprospiraceae bacterium
GTGAGCGCTACCATCAGCCCTGCAGGAGGTTCTAATCCTATTAACATCCGTCAGCCTTACATTGCCGTTACGTTTATCATTGCGCTGCAAGGTATCTTCCCAAGCCAAAACTAAATCCATTTTAAAAAATTCGTCACTTATGGAAGGTACATTAGCACAGATTTCGATGTTCGCCGGCAATTTTGCGCCAAGGTTTTGGGCATTTTGTCATGGGCAAATACTCGCCATCGCCCAAAACACAGCACTGTTTTCTTTATTGGGCACTACTTACGGCGGCAATGGCCAAACGACCTTTGCGTTGCCGGATTTGAGGGGCCGGGTACCCATGGGCGTGGGGCAGGGGCCAGGGCTTTCCAACGTTCAACTTGGTGAAGTACAGGGCTCAGAAACAAGTACATTGTCA
The DNA here is from genome assembly GCA_964453475.1 of uncultured Saprospiraceae bacterium. GTDB lineage: Bacteria > Bacteroidota > Bacteroidia > Chitinophagales > Saprospiraceae > M3007. Next base: position 404 of record CAYVPM010000199.1, read on the forward strand.
GTTGCCAATATGCCAGCACACAACCATGGCGCAACGGTACGTTTTGGCGCAAGTTCTCTCAGCCCTACTTCTGACCAGGCAGCCGGCAATGTGCCATCCAATGTTGGCCCTGACCTGTATGCTGCACCGGGCGCTGCTAATGGCGCACTCGCCCCCGGTACGCTGACCATCCAGAATACAGGCTCAAACACCCCTTTCAATTTGATGCAGCCGGTACTTGTCATAAATTTTGTCATCTGTACCTCAGGCGTTTATCCCGCTAGAAACTAATCTTTGCCCCGTCAGGCGCTTTCAACTTGTGAGTGTTTTTTTTAATTTATCATGAAAAGAGGAATTTTTATCCGCAACGTTGCCCTAAGTACCATTGGTATTGGGCTGTTTAGTACCAGGGCACTGGCATCTCCCCTAAGTTTTTTCGGCAGTCCTGCGCAGCAATGGCTTCAGCGCTTAGGAAGCGCCTTCGCTACCAGGCAACGTTCCGCTGCTTTGGTCGACGCACAAGGTTTCAGCCATGCCAGGAAAGCTGCCATCGACTTTTTTGCCAAGCATCAATACCATCCTAATAGCAAGATAGCTCATTTCTTTGGCCAGGATGAATCCTGGTGCTTTTTCCCGGTGTACGCCGAGCAGGCCATGCCCAATGGCCTCGACCTGCTGCTGCCCGTTTTTCACCGCGATGCTGCCAATAATTGGCATCAGGTCAGGACACTGAGCAGTTTCCAGGTGGAAGCGCTTTCAAAAGTGGCGCAATCACTTGGCGATCATTCACCTGCCGAGCTGGCAGATTTGCTTATGCCGGCCCGCAAAGGCGGGCTTGATCAAGGCGGCGCGGGGTATTATACCCGAAACGGAATGGTTTCTATCAGAACCACTAGTATTGAAGGTAAAACCCAAACGACTTGCCGGGTGAGCACCCCGAATGGCTTGACCGTATTTAACGAAACCTATCTGGATCGCGGCCTGTCACTGGCGTGAATGCGTGCTCCATGAGCCTCCCTGTAATAAATGCTCAAGCACTTTCGGCAATAAGCACCTGCTTTTTGGCGCCTGAAACCGATTTCAAGGCGCTGTTGCAAGCAAAAGAGCAATTTTCCAAAATATTGGCCGATATCACGGGACTCGATATTGATAAAACCGGGCATCGCGGTAACCTGGCACTCGCTTCAGGCAAAAGCATAGGCCCTGCCTGGGCAGCGGGCTGTTTGGACGACTTATTGCGTACGAAAAAATTTGTCCGCGGCCTCTACCTGGGCATCCGCGCTGCGCAGCAGCGATTTCCGGGAACCCGCATCCATATCCTGTATGCCGGCACCGGCCCCTTCGCCACCCTGGCGTTGCCCATGACCCAGGTGTTTTCCCCCGCGGAAATAAAGTTTACCTTTTTGGAAATACATCCAACAAGCTTCTCCATGCTGCAAAAAACGATCGAATTCTTGCAGATGGAGGCATACTTGCACGCGCTCGTTTTGGCCGATGCAACGCAGTTTCAAAGAGATCCCCTACACCCGGTTCACGTACTGGTTTCCGAAACCATGCAGCAGGCGTTGAAAAATGAGCCACAGGTAGCCATAACGATGAACCTCGGGCCACAGTTGATCCCGGAAGGCATTCTGATCCCGGAGTGCATCGAAGTTTGGGCTGGGCTGCTGGACCCAAAACGCTACATGCAAAACAAGTATCGGCTTGATGGGCAGGAAGATCCGCAGCAAATACTGTTGAAAAAAATTTTCAGCCTAAACCGGTCGCTATTCAATGATGCCCCGGAAAACGGGTGGTTTGCACCTGCATCCATGACGCTTGACCCGGCGCAGGTGGCGCAATTTCCCATACTCGCCCTGTTCACCGACATCCAGGTTTTTGGCGCCGAAACGCTCCGGGGGCATGACAGTCCACTGAGCCTTCCGCTTATGCTACATGATTTTCAGGAAGGTATAACGAAGCCTAAAAAGGTCGTTTTTCAGTATGAAATGGGTGTTTCACCAGGATTTCGCACCCAAATGTTCGAATAAACAAGGCAACTATACCCAGTTACACCTTGCGTTCAGGTTGATTTTTATTTCGCACAGATTTTACACAGATTCGGTTGCACAGATTTCACACAGATGTTTCTGTGTAAAATACACCTCGACAGTTTCGTGTGTAAATGGGTGTAGTCACTATAAATAAATGTCCAGCCGTATTTTATAACATTTTGCAGCGCATGCCTGTACTTTTGTTGTTTCACTAAAAAAAACACCTATTTCTGTACGGATGGACAATCGTTTTTTCAAACTTCCCCTGCAATTTGAGCTGGACAGGCTGCGTGCCGATCTGGACGTGTGTGAAGCCCGGCAATGGGTCGGGCATTTCAACAAAAATGATTATGATGGGAATTGGTCGGGCATTTCTTTGCGGTCCCCCAGCGGCAATGCCGCGGATATTTTCACCAGTTCAAGCCATACATATGAAGATACGCCACTCCTCAATGATTGTCCTTATTTTCAGGAAATACTGGCATCATTGCCTTTTGAGAAAGAAACGGTGCGCTTGCTGGCGCTCGCCCCTGGGAGTGTGATACGCGAACACAGCGACAAAGGGTTAGGCTATGAGTTTGGTGCTTTTCGCCTTCATATCCCAATTCTGACGGATGAAATGGTACAATTTACAGTGGACGGATGTAACCTGGATATGGCTGCCGGGCAATGCTGGTATGCCAATTTTAACCTTCCGCACAGCGTTCGGCACGAAGGTCATACGCGGCGCATCCACCTGGTAATTGACGGCATTCGCGGGGCGGGATCCGATGCGCTTTTTGGGGACGCTGGATTCGATTTTGAACAAGAACGAAAACAGAAAGAACACGATCCGGCGACAAAAGCTGCCATGATAGAGCACCTCAAGTTGATCGACAGCGATGCTGCCCGCTCCCTTATTTTGCAATTGGAAGCTTCCTTGCGGGGTACAGCAGCAGACCTACAACAACCCGATTACACGGATTGTATCCCCAGCGGTTTAGTCAGGATAGAGGATGCGTGGCTTTGTCAGTGGATGCAGACAGGGGGCATTTCGTATACTGCACCTTTTTTTGATCAGACCATTGGACGAATCAAAACATTGCCCGCCAATAAGAGCAGCCTGATTTCCTGCAGCACGCTTCAGTTCCTGACGGATCAGTCCCAAAATATCGATTTTCTTCCACCGGATGCATTTATCTTTCACGTTTCCCGTTGTGGCTCCACCCTTTTATCCCAAATGCTCGGTACCGACCGGAATAATATTGTACTGGCCGAAGTCCCAATTCTCGACGAATTGCTGCGCTTGCCGCATCGGGACAGTGGTGTGGATACCGATTTTGCAGCCCATGCATTCGCCGCAGCCTTGCGCTGGATGGGCCGCAAAAGAAGCGGCGCCGAGCAAGGCCTGTTCATAAAAACTGACTGCTGGCATGTGTTTTTTTATGAAACCATCCGGAAGCTTTACCCTGAAGTACCGATTGTGCTTTTGTACAGAAATCCGGCGGAAGTGTTGCGCTCTCAACAAAAGTTGCGGGGTATTCAATCAATGAATATAACATTGGAGCCGTCATTAACCGGTATTGCCGCCGATGCTTTTGAAGCTTATGATTTTGACGGCTATTTTTCAAAGCTGCTGGAGCATATTTTCAGCCGTTTCGTTGCCGTGGCAAACGCTGATAAGAACACGTTCTTGTTGAACTACGCCGAAGGGGTCGCGGGAATGCTTGAAAAAACGGAACGCGCCACTGGTCGAAAATTTTCATCAGAGCAGCGCAAGGCAATGGAAAAAAGAAGTTTGTTTCACGGAAAAAAACAAGGCGAACTGTTCATCCCCGAAACGGAAGCATTGCCAATGCCGACTTTTTTAGAACCCGCCCTTTTCTATTATCAACAGTTAGAAACGCAAAGGCTTGGTCAAAAGAAGGCATAAATTCCAAGACATCATCCTTGAACGCAGCGAATACCGATTTCCCGTTCCATCTTGATGACCTCTTCATCAGGAACTAATTCGTTGGGCAGGCAGGTGAATGTTTTTAAGGCATTTTTATGCTGTGCGCCAATACCCTCAAAAGAGCTGATTTTGTTGTAATTACAGCCGATTGTCCGCAGTTTTGTCAAGTTCTTCAAAGGTTTCAGGGAAGAGATCTCGTTGCAATGGAAATACAATTCGGCCAGGTTTGTCAGGTTTTCAATGCCTTTCAAAGATTTGATTTGATTGTTAAAAACGAACAAAGACGATAGCCGTCTCAAACCGCTGATTTCTTCAAGGCTTGTAATTTTGTGATGCGATACTACCAGGATTGTAAGGCCTTCAATTGCCGCGACACCTGACAAATCCTCCAACTCAAAGGTCATGTTTGGATAAGGTGCGGTAGGCCCAGCAAAGCGCAGTACCTGCGACTGACATATCCTGTGCAACTGCTCATCGTCCGGCATCGTGGTGTCGGAGCGCTGCAGGGTAGTTTCATTGAATGCCTGTTTCCATGAATCACTTAGTGCATTCCACCAGGCTTTGTTTTGTTTTGTTTGTTTGGCTGTAGGAGGGGAAAATTGTTCTGTTGGCTCCATTGCTTTGGCTTGGTTTGATTGAATATTGTTTAGCTGCAAATATTGGAATTTTCGAAGAGCAATTCAGCATTTGATGCGAAAAATCCATATCTGTTTTTACGAAAAAGAGGCATAGCGCTTGTAGCTCGTGCCCCTCATGTACCGCCAACTTTCAGTTGGCGCGTTGCCTCGCCAACTGAAAGTTGGCGGTACATGGCTTGCCTCGCCAACCTGGAGGTTGGCGGTACGTGGCCTTCATTTCCGCCCAAAATCAGCGGGTATTTCCCCCCAGCTTTCCGTTTCCCATTTCAGTATCGGATTCGTTATCTTGTTGACCGCCAGCCATTTCTCTGCACGGTCAATGAGATCGAATATTTCTGCGTTCCGTCCGGTGGCATCGAGCTTGGTGTTGCATTTGCCTTTTTTTACCCAGCCTTGCGCGGTTTTTGAATCGGAGTATATGAGCAGATTGGTTTTGCCCTGGGCCTTCAGCATCGCGAGCGCGTGCACGATTGCCAGAAACTCTCCGATGTTGTTGGTGCCGTCTTTCAAAGGGCCGACATGAAAAAGCTCGCGGTTGTCGGGCACCCATACGCCCCGGTATTCCATGTCGCCGGGATTGCCGCTGCAGGCGGCGTCTACGGCCACGCTTTCGCGCACGATGGCTGAGCGCGGCACTTTGCCTTCAGGCTTGGCACTGCTATCGCTTTTCTGGACAAATTTCCAATAATTGCTTTTGAAGGCCATTTCTGCCTCGGCCGATGACTCAAAACTTTTGTATTTGGCTTGTGCAAAGCCATCTACTTGCTTCTTGCACTCATCCCAGGTTTTGTACACGCCGGGGCTGTGGCCTTCCCAAACGACGTAGAATTTTTGTTTTGCCATGGGGCACATGTACGTTTTGCTGCCCAAAAAAAAGCCGGATGGTTGGTGGCCATCCTGTCGACCTGGAATTT
>CAYVPM010000200.1:0-5889 GCA_964453475.1 uncultured Saprospiraceae bacterium
GCCATTGATGGGGTTGCAGGCTCAACGTTGTACTCCTCCGTTGGCATTGTATCGTCGATGGGCGGCAGGGTATCAGTTGCTGCTATTGTACCCGCCGCGCCGGCATTCGTGTGCCGCTCATTGGTTTCGTAAATTGCCAGAGTCCTTTCTTTTATATCCGGGCAGGGGACATATTTCGGCGATACAGGTAAAAGTGCAATATCGTCAAACAGGAATTTTATTTCTAAACGCGTTTTTTCTTTTGGGCTTAGCGCCATCGGCTTAGGGTCGAAATTTCCAAAAACAAGGTATTCTTCACCGCCATTTGCCATAAATATGGCCTCCATCTTTCGCCAATTGTTTTTGGTTTTTGATTTGTGCGATTTTTGATTAAAGATAAGGCTTGGGTTCAGGCTCACAGGCGGAGCATCCAAAAGGCTGGGGTGAATCGAGGTAAATGCTGCGCCAAAACTGAAGGTTCTTACCATCGTCGGGTTCATATAAAAGATCAGCTTGTACTTTTCCCCTGCTTCGAGCGGGCAAAGCAAGCGGGTGTAAAGAAAAAGCCGTTTGCCAAGTGGCGCTACGAAATTCTCCATGACCACAACTTCGAAATGGCGTCCCCGGTGTGGGACAGGCAGGTCTCTGAGTGAAATCGGTTTTTCCGGCGGTAAAAAAAACCATGCTTCAGGGGCACAATTTTTATTGTATTCCGTGCAAGTATTGGCTTCTTCAAATCCGCCATTTGCGATCAGGTTTTGCGCATTGATGCCGGAAAGGCATAAAAATGCGAATAGGAAAAAACGGGGCACCAGCATGTTTGCGAAAGGTTTAGGTGGTAGAAACCTCCAACCGCTGTAAGCGCCAGGCATCCAGCGCCGCAGCCGGGGCGTAATACAATACCTTGAACGCCTTCCGAAAATCGCCATTGCCGCTTTTCAGTAATTTAACCCATTCATTCAAGCCCTGGCGCAAGCGAAATCGCTTGTGTACCAGCCGGTGGAGCCGCCGGTAATATCCCGGCTGAAAAGTGCTGGGGTACATCATGTCCAGGTCGTCCGAAACCGTCCAATTCTGTTTTTCACCCAACATACCTTTCACCTTTTCATAAAATTTTGTGCCGGGCAAAGGGTATGATACCGATATGCCGATATCGTGTGGCTGCAATTCCTCCACCATTTTCAGCGTAGCCTCAATATCGCTTTTTGTTTCGCCCAAATAGCCGAATTGCAGGAAGAAGCAGACCTCTATTCCTTTCTTTTTCAGGAGCCTGGTAGCTTCGTGTATTTCTTCAACTTTGGTGCCTTTGTCCATGGCGTCCAGTATCTTTTGGGAGCCGCTCTCTGCGCCGACCCAAACCTGCTGCAAACCGGAATCCGCTAGTGCGTCGATGGTATCTTCCTTCAACAACAGGTCAACCCGGCTTTGTATTTTATAGCTGAACTGCAGCCTTTTTTCTTGAACGATGTCCCTGAAACGCTGCACCCAGCCCGGTTTTAGCCCGAAGATATCGTCGGCCATCCAGAATTGCCGCACTCCGAATTTATCAATCAGCATTTCGATTTCTGCTGCCACCCGTTCCGGGCTGCGGGAATTGTAGCGGTTGCCGTAAATGGGCTTGGCGCACCAATTGCATTTGTAGGGGCAGCCGCGGGTTGTGGCCAGGTTAAGCGCAAAATAGCCGTGTTTGGCCATCCAAATATCGCGGTACGCGGCAATGTCCACCAAATCCCAGGCGGGATCGGGTAATTCATCGAGGTTGTGCAAGACAGGCCTTGGAGGGTTGCGCACGCCGTCTTTTGCCGACACAATACCCAGAATCTGCGAAAAATCGATGCTGCCGGCTTCTATGGCTGCAAGCAATTCCCGCAGCGTTATCTCTCCTTCGCCCAGGATCACAAAGTCGGCGCCTTTTGACAGGTATTCCGCGGCATGGTCGCTGCTGTCGCTGCTGTTCACGATAACGGTGCAGCCCTGTTCCTTGCCCCATTTGGCCATTTGGAAAGCGGCCTCGCGCATGCGGGTGAGGCACATCTTGGTCAGGTAGTTGAAACCGTCGTCGTAAATGACCAGGTAATCGGGTTTGGAACTGGCCAAAACCGGAAGGATTGCCTCCTCGGAGGCACATAGCCCGGTATCGAACAATTCAACATCATAGCCATTTTCACGCATAAACGCCGCAGCATACAAGGTGCCGTAAGGCGGGTATGGCTGCGCTGTTTTCCACTGTTTTTCATCAAAACGATAAAAGTAGGAATGAGTGAAAAGTATTTTGGCCATGTTTAGCCCTTTTTTGCCTCCAGCGTGAGCGAGAGCATCACGTTGTCGTTGATGAGCTTGTCTTTGCTGGTGCCGAGAATGCCGGATTTGAAATTGACCCCCCATTCGGTGCGGTTGATGGGAAAGGTGGGCGTTTGCGCTTTCAGCTTGTCGCCTTCGATGCTCAGGTTGGCGGGGATGTTTACGGGTTTGGTTTTGCCCTTCATGGTTAAGTCGCCCACGATGAGCCAGTTATAAGCGGGATTGTTGCTTGGCAGCACCTGCTGGATGACAAATTCCGCTTTGGGGTATTTTTCGGCCTCAAAAAAATCGGAATCGCGCAGGTGCGATTCCAGGTCGCGGCGCTCGCCAGCATCTTTGATGTCGGAAACAGCAATTGAATGCATATCAATGATGATCTTGCCGTTTATCAAGCGATCCTGATTCACCAGCAACTCGCCTTGTTCTACATTAATGGTGCCGTTGTGGCCATCGCCCATGGATTTTTTGCCCGCCCAGTTGATGGTGCCTTGGGTGATGCGAAAAATAACGGCGCCATCCTTGGAAACGGCGACTTCCTGAATGGTGTCGGGCTTTGTGGCGTTGTCTGCCGGTGGAACTTTAGGGTCGGTTTTGCAGGAAAAAAAGACAAGAATGGCCAATAAACTGGCAAAAGAGAAAATCGATTTGTGAAACATGGGAGGGTATATACGCAAATTTAAAACTTTTGTGAAAAACACCGCAAACCTACGAGAATGCTCAGAAATAAAATGACCCTTCAGCACATTAAGCTTTGTGATGAAGGGCCAGATCAAGTTCAAGGTAAGATTTTTCACGCAGGGCCACTTATTTATACCTCGCGCCGCACAGGTTTTGTGCATACCGATATTTGTAATCAATTCAAAATCAGGCGAATAATCGAATAATCAAGCGAACAAGCATAACCTTGTTTGAATTAAAAATCAACAAGGTCTTTCCAGGATGTCAATTTGTAAGGGTATAATGTTTCTTTGATAACCCCTAAACGCTCCTGGATTCTCTCCTGTTTTTGTGTATCTACCCAGGCATCAACTGAATCGAAAGTGGTTGCAAACTCTTTTCCCAGGTCTTTAATCACTTTCCAAAGCCCTTTCAAACTTAGGGCGGCATTGGCGCCGGCTTTGTGAGAGTTTTCAACGTAATACTGGGCAAATTTGTCTAAATCGGCTTGGATGCCTGGCAAGTAGTTCTCAAGGTCTTTGCCTTTAATTTTTTTCCCATTTCGAACTTTTGATTCCAATCCTTGGATCATCAAGTCGACCCCATCTTTTACCTTTATGTAATGGTTCTTCGCAATTTTAAATTCTGGTGCTGTCGGATTCCATTCCAATTGAATGGTACGCCCGAAATCTTCGGCAGTCTTTTTTATTGTTGCAAGGGTGGGAAACTGGTCGGAAACGGATTGCGCGGTAATTGAATTTAATATTACAAAACAAGCAATTAGGGTTGAAAGAGCTTTATGAGTGGCTTTCATAATAACAGGTTTATTTAAATGTGAAAGAGAAAGGGTAGTATCCGGAAGTGGAGATGTCTTCATCCCACCAAGGATTGAAAACACCGAATTTGATGTGTAATTTCTTCGAGCCTTCCATTGATATACCTAGCTCGCTGTAGGGAATAAACAAATCATATTTCGTGAACTTCGACACATTGTATAAAACAGTAGAAATCGCTTTGTTGCCATCCTTGTCTTCGGAGGTTGCAACGGAATTGGTGGAAGTTTTGTAAGCAGTGTTCGACAAATCTTTCAACGACGTTTGGTTTTCATCATGAAGCCATGCTGTAAGTTTTATCTTGCTTGATTTCATGTTTTTTACTGTAAAATCTATGTAGAAAGCCATGCCATTTTTCCCTTCTTTGTTATTGACATTATGCTCTACGGAGAAGTCGCCAAATATGACTGAAGCGGTTTTATCTAAATCGCTCCACCCGCGAATCACAGCAGCCTCCCGTTTTTCCCTTGCTGGGTGGCTTTCTGTTTCGCTTTGGGGCAATACTTTGAGCCACCTGATAGCATCCTGCTCGTTTGCCTGAAGTCGTTTTAAAATCTCACCGGTCAATTCATCCGCTTCCAACTCCCTCTCATGCGGCTTCTTTCCCAGTATTACATTGTGGCCCCGTACAATGTGGCTCATTTCATGCACCAGTATTCCGGTGATTATCCAGGTAAACTTGTTGTCTCGAAAAAAGCTCATTCCCCCTTCGGAATAATCAGAAATCAACTTGCCTTGCTGGTTTTTCATTTCCTGTGAGCTGGGCTTTGAAGCGCTCTTTATTGAAACCCAGTTGGAAATTCCGGTGATTGATTTCAAGTTGTTGACAAATGTTGGGTTATAATAAATGATATAAGCGGAAGGGTCGGACTCTGCCTGAAAGTTGTTTACGTTGGATGCGGGCAATAGTTTAATGGGTTGAGTTTGTGGCAATCCCAACAGTTCAGTGCTGATTTTTTTGGAAAGGACATTCAAGTAATAATTATCCTCTTCTGAGCCCAAATTCGCCAGTTCAATGGCCGAAATCTGGAGAACGTTTTCTTCAACATCGCCACCTGCGGCGCATTTGAATTTTTGCTGGGCGGAAAGTGGGAGGGAAATCTGAAAACAAATAATACTAACAAAAATGAGCTTTAAAATTGGTTTCATAGATAATTGCCACCTCTGTTTTCGCATTTCCGTGGCGCGCATTGCGTCAAGGCCAGTCCTTGATAACTGGTGCAATATTGAAGGTGTTTTATAATATGAACCTAGTGGTTTTCAGTTATATTGAAAAAAAATTACTTGTTTGCAAAACGAGTATTTGTAGTACCTCCAAGACATTTGTTCTATTCAATCATCCCAATCCTCTTCTGTAAAAAGCCAGGCCGCTCTTCTCGGCGCTGGCATCTCGCTTTCCAGGCCCTTGATTGCTTTCCAAAGCACCTCGTTGAATTCCCGTTCCGGCACCGCATCGATTTTTGCCAGGTTAAAGGTTTCGGAAATGCGGCTGAGCGGTTCTACCCAGGCATTGCGGGTATCGAGTGGCACCCCGGGCATCAGGGCTTTGTAGGGCCTGCTATCCGGTTTTGCCGTAAAACAGCGCCACATCGGCATGGCGGCAGCATCAAACTGGCTCATGGGTGGCAAACCCAGGATAAGCTCCATGGTGCGCATCATGGAGGTGGTGGAATACAGCGTGTGGTCAACAAAATTCCTGCGGGCATAAGGACTGGCGACGAATGCGATGCTGCGGTGGGCATCTACATGGTCGGCGCCGTTCTGGGCATCATCTTCCAGGACGAACACCGCTGATTCTGACCAGATTTTTGACTGGGAAAGGTGCTCGATCATGCGTCCCAGTGCCAGGTCGTTGTCGGCTACGGCCGCTGTGGGCGAATAGGCGCCTTTCGACATGCCGGAGGTGTGGTCGCAGATTAAACGCAGGCTGTTGAAGCGCGGCACCTGGTTGATGTTCAACAAACTGTCGAAATCCCGCTCCCAGTCTTTTTCCCGCTGGATGTCCTGGTATTCCAAATCCCAGGCGGAATAATAGGGGCAAAAATGCCCTTCAATGGTTTTGTAGTTTGCCTTGAAATCGTCGGCAAACTCACCGTAGGTGCGATAGCTGACGCCTGCC